>NZ_BADY01000022.1:0-15263 GCF_000241185.1 Pseudoalteromonas sp. BSi20495 | reverse complement strand
TACATCATTTAATACCGTTATAAAACCCCATAAAAAATAGGGTTGTCATTGCAGTCAGCGGAAACAGATAATTTTTCTTTTGCTGTTCGTTGACCGAAAATGATTGTTTTGTATTTATTTCACTCACGTCGTTTTCACTCCATTAACAAATTGAAAACGATTTTACATGTTTATTTGTAAATAATACGCCACCCACTAGGAACGTTCCACCACAACGTTTATTGTAACTAACCTAAACTCTGGTCAAGAGATTTACTAATGTATTGAATCATGATTAAATTTATTTTCTCTAACCGGAGATTTCAGTGGAAACAAGGCGAATTTAGGCGTCAATAGCTGACCTATTGCAGTAACCCAACGCAGACAGCGCTGAAAATAGCTGCTCGAGATAGATTTGTTATTCACAGTTTAGGTTAACTAGTATCCACACTCAGAATTAAGGCTATCAATTAAACGTTGAGTTTCGCCGCTATTATTAAATTTATATAATCCCTTATTAATATCCTCCAAAACACCAAGCCAATTATGACTCAATTTACTTATTGCAAAATACAGAGGGTTATTTTGTAGTGGGATACTTTCTTCTTCGATTGAATTTAATAAAAATTGTTTTTGTGAATGACTTAACGATGAGTATTGAACTGAAAACTTTAACACTGTCGGATCGCCAATAATTAAATCAACTCTTTTCGCCACTAATAGCTGAACAAGCTGTAAGTCATCAACTGAATGCATTATTTGAAATTCATTATTGTCCATCATTGCATCAAACTCAGGCGTATTTTGATAGCCACGGACCACACCAATCCGTTGACCTTTGAGTGATTTCAAATTGCCAGAAAAGCGGTCAGCCTCATGCTTTCTTTTTAGAAACGCAATTTCGCCGCCTTTAAATGAATTTGATAAACCTAATAAGTCGCTGCGAGTTTTTCCTAATACATAATCAGAAGGTGCTGTGTCTTCAATAAAATATTCAGGCATTAAAATATCTGCTTTGCCTAACTCAACATTTCTTACCGCTCGTGCCCAAGGTAAAAATTCAATATGGACGCTATAACCTTGACTATTAAGTAGTGAAACTGCAAATTGGTACACCCACCCTTTATTACATAATTTATCACCAATGTATGGGGGCCAATCTAATGTCGCAATATGAAGCGTTTGTTTACTGTTATTTGCTTTATAGAGCGTCCCTGATTTATAAGGTTCACCGTGCAGCATAATATTATTACCGCTACTTTGATAAGTAATCGGTATTTCAGCAGCCGTCTCCGCAGTAAAGATCAAAAGGAGAATAAACAAAAATCGCATGGCATACCTATTAAAAAATAGTATTAATAGCAATAAGTGTAGGAGAAAATTTAACCTTGTGTGTTTATATTCTCTTTAATTAGCCTAATTAAAGAGTTAATAATGTTAAACACGACTTTACTTAATACTTACCAGCTTACTTAAATCATCGAAGCCAACTTCTACGCAAGTGAGATCAAGCAAGTGTAATTCGTTTACTCTATGTCCGAATCTTTTAAGCACAAATATATTAACTGCGGCATGCTGAATTAGGGTTATCATTTTTAAATAGGCAAAATAAACACCAACCTATTTAGATGTGGGGAAACTTAATTGATAAATTAATTCAAATACTTACGACAATTTACGTAAGAAAAAAGATGAGCTAATATTTCACCCATTTCATTTTATTGTTGGTATCACGTGAGCTTATAATTGTTGTATCGCTGCTCTCAACACCGCCTAATTTAGCTAAGCGGTCATACAAAACTACATTACAGGTTGCCGCTAAATTCATACAGCCAATAGTTGGAATATATACCACTTCATCACACCACTTTAGAACGTCTTTTGATACAGAACCATCTTCGGGCCCAAATACATAAAATGCATTTTCAGGATGTTTAAACTCAGGTAAAGGTGTTGCACCTTCGATAAGCTCAATAACCACAACCGTTGCGCCTTGTGGCTTTATTGCTTCTAAATTATCTGTTTCGGTTAAAGGAATACGCTCCACTACATTTTTTGTATCTGTATGGAATTTTTTGGCATTTAAGTAGCGATTGCCTGTAAAAAAAACTTGTTTAGCGTCATAACAGCCAGCTGCTCGCAATACACCGCCAACATTAGTCGGGCTTTTAGGATTGATTAAACCAATTACGGCTTGTTGTTTACTCATTAATCTACGTCCTTTGTTGGCCATTCTGCAATGTACAAATCAAAGTCGTCGAGCTTTACATCGCAATCTTTTACTGTTTTGTCTTTTACAGAAATACCTAGCTCATGCATCTTTGTTTTATCACCATTATTTAATAACGGATGCCAAGAAGCCAAACCACGACCTTCATGTAAACGACGGTAACTGCAGCTTTGTGGCATAAAAAAGATGTCTTTAAGGTTTTCTTTTGTGAGTTTTACACAAGAAGGAACAAGCGTTTGGCGGTTTTCATATTCGCTACAACCACAGGTGTTGTTATCGAGATACTGACATACAATATTAGTAAATATTAATTGCTCACCTTCGCGTAACTGATCGGTGGCGGTAAATTCGTCTTCATCTTCGCTATCAATAAACGTATTTAAACAACATTTTCCGCATCCATCACAAATGGCTTCCCATTCGTTTTGACTCATGTCGCTTAAGCTTTTTTTAAGCCAAAATTGTGTATTTGCTAATTGTTGATCAAACATAGTTTACTCGTGCCCCCTAAAGAGCGCGCATTCTACCGTATTGCTGTAAATGGCGCAAAGCCAATACCCTTTCAAAGTACTGGCTTTGCGCTACAAATTAGCTTTGAGATTTAACCCAACGCTTAATTTTTTCCTCTAGAATTGGCATTGGTAATGCACCATCAATTAATATTTGCGTGTGAAACGCTTTAATATCAAATTTATCACCCAGTTGTTTTTTAGAAAAATCACGTAACTCTTGAATTTTAAATTGCCCTAACTTGTAAGAAAGCGCTTGTCCTGGCCATGCAATATATCGCTCAACCTCTGCAACTACATCGCTCTTGGCCATAGACGAATTTGCAAGCATGTAATCTATACCTTGTTGACGCGTCCACCCTTTTGCATGAAAACCAGTATCAAGCACTAAACGCATTGCGCGTAATTGCTCATCCGATAAACGTCCATACCACATATAAGGGTCGGTAAATAAGCCTAGCTCTTTGCCTAAGCTTTCTGCGTAAAGCGCCCAACCTTCTGCGAACACGGTATAACCACCAAATTTACGAAAATCAGGTAAGCCCTCTATTTCTTGCTGAAGTGCTATTTGAAAGTGATGACCAGGGGCTGCTTCATGAATCGATAAAGTTTCGAGTAAAAATTTAGGCTGCGCTTTTAAGTTATAAGCATTGATATAAAAAATACCAGGGCGAGAGCCATCAGGCGCCGGAGATGCATAAGATGCACCAGCTGCCGACTGCGCTCTGTAGGCTTCAACTGCTTTAACAACGTAAGGTGCTTTGGGTGCTATGTTAAAAAGTAGAGGTAAACGCGCATCTATTTTTTTCTTAACGTTTTCATATGCCGCAATTAACTCCTCAGGCGTGTCGTAGTAAAATTCATCTGAATCACGTAAATGATCAAAAAATTCAGATAGCTCACCTTTAAAGCCTACGGTTTCTTTTACTTTTTTCATTTCGCTTAAAATGCGCGACACTTCACTTAAACCAATGTCATGAATTTCATCTGCAGATAAGCTAAGCGTTGTGTTTTTCTTAATTTGGTATTCGTACCATGCTTTACCGTTTGGTAAGTCACTGTAACCTACGCTTTCTCGACTATTAGGAATATACTGATTAGCTAAAAAGTCACTCATGCTTTTATAAGCCGGTACTAAGTGCTGCATAATCAATTGACGATACTGCGCTGTAATTTTTTGCTTTTGCTGTGCGCTAAACGATTCTGGTAATTTTTTAATTGGACCCCAAAATAGTGAATCTTCGGCATTTTTAACTACATGAGCTGCAAATTGTGGCTGTAATTTTTCAGCAAGTGGCTTTGGTAACGTAATACCTAGTTTAATGCCTTGCGCCATTGAACGCTCTACACTGGCAAGCCACTTTACAAAACCTTCGCTACGCGAGATAAAAGCGGTGTAATCTTCAACGGTATTGAACGGCTGAGCACTTTGACCAGAACCAAAACCTGCAAAGGTGTTATGCGCACCCGCCATTTGATTTATTGGTAGTAAATAATCAGGAAACTGCATGCCTTCTAATTTAAGTGCAAGGTCACGCTCTAATATTTCAAAACTTAAAAGCGATTGCCCTGTTAACTGTGCTTTATCAATAAAGTTTAAGCGCTGTTGATATTTTTTATAAAAAGCGGCTTTTTTAGCTCTATTTTCTTTTGAAATCACAGGCGTGAATTGATCGTTAAACTCATTACGACCATTGTACGTTGCGCTGATGGGGCTATATGTGAGCGATTCATCGTAATACTGTGCAACAAGTACATCGAGTTGTTGCTCTGCTGAAAGCTCTGAAACAATACCTGCAGATGCGTTAACTGTGTTTAACTGCGCACTGGTATTAGTGTGTGTACTAAGCTCAGTATTCATACAGCCACTTAAAGCAAACATAACGCCGCTGGCAACTAATGCTAATTTAATTGATTTCATGATAATCCTTTTTAATATCGTTTTTTAATTATGCGCATTAAACCGTGCTTAATAAAGAAATTACGATAGATTGCATTCATCGTATTAAATTTGCACTTTTATCTGAACTTGTTACATTTCTATTAATTCAAATATGATTTAAAAGAAAAATAAAATGAAAAAACAACTACTCAGCACCTCTATTGCCTTACTTTGCTTAACCACTTTTAATACCTATGCAGTTACATACCTATCAGCTAAAGCCATGGTCGATGTTAAAGATGGCAAGCTCATTAAATCCCCCTTAATTACTATTGATGATGGCGTGATCACTAATATTGAACAAAATAAAAAACCAACGCTTACTAAAGATGATAAACATATTCAACTCCCTGATTTAACCCTTATGCCAGGTTTAATGGATATGCATGTGCATTTAACGAGCGATCCTACGGTTCCACGCAGTGAACGTTTAGGCCAGTCAGTTCCTAGAATGGCGATTAAAGCGGCTCATTTTGCCAAAAAAACCTTAGAAGCTGGATTTACAACAGTACGTAATGTTGGCGCAGAAGGTTACAGCGTTATAGCCGTGCGTGACGGCATAAATGCGGGTGACATAGTTGGCCCTCGTATTTGGGCTGCAGGCCCATCACTCGGAATTACTGGCGGGCACTGTGATAACAACCGATTACCTCCTGAGCTTAAATATACTTCAAGTGGCGTCGCAGACGGTCCATGGGCTGCGCGTATAAAAGTACGCGAAAACATTAAATACGGGGCAAACGCTATTAAGTTTTGCGCCACAGGTGGAGTATTTTCAAAAGGGACTAAAGTAGGTGCACAGCAATATTCTTTTGAAGAAATGAAAGCCATTGTTGATGAAGCACATATGCGAGATTTACCAGTTGCAGCCCATGCACACGGTACAAGCGGGATTAAAACAGCCATTAAAGCAGGTGTTGATAGCGTAGAGCACGCCAGCTTTTTAGATGACGAGGCCATAGCGCTTGCCAAAAAGCACGGTACTTGGCTTTCTATGGATATTTATAATACCGAATACACGCTAACTTATGGCGAGCAAAACGGCGTAGACGAAGAAAATCTAAATAAAGAGCGCCAAGTGTCTAAAAGGCAGCGTGATAGTTTTAGCCGTGCTGTAAAAGCGGGTGTGAAAATGGTGTTCGGTACTGATGCAGCAATTTACCCGCACGGAGATAATGCAAAACAGTTTAGCCGCATGGTTGAGTTTGGCATGACAGAGCTGCAAGCAATCCAAGCATCAACGATTAATAGCGCGAAACTATTAAAAGTGGATGATCAGTTAGGACAAATTAAAGCAGGCTTTGCCGCAGATATAATTGCCGTTAAAGGCAATCCATTAACAAACATATCCCTTTTAGAGCAAATCCCTTTTGTTATGAAAGCAGGTGTTGTGTATAGAGCTAAAAAATAATACCGAGCTTTGGGTAAAGCCGCTATTTTCAGCGCTAACTGTGTTGAACTTACTTACCATAGGCAACAAAACCTAATAAAAGGCTGAATAATTAAAACTCAGCCTTAATTATTTTTTAACATATACATTTTCTATTTTACCAAACTGCTCCCAAACTAAATGTTAACAAATTTGCATTAATGTTTATAAAAAATCACTTAAAGCTCAAATATAAAGCAATCAACTCTATTAAATAAAAATTATTGAATTTTTTATTCACTTTAAAAACAATAACCATTATCATTCGCGCAAATAGTTAAATGCGAATAATTATCACCCCATGAAAAAATTTAAATACTCACTACTTACTCTTGCATGCTTAAATGCACAGGCAGCTATTGCAGTTACCACAGCGGAAGAAGACATTGAACGTATAAGCGTATACGAAAAACAAAACCGCGTGGTTATGAGTTCAGGACTTGCGACTAAATCTGACATGTCATTAATGGAAACGCCAGCACCGGTTGTGATTATTGACCGAGAACTCATTGAATCCCAAGGCGTTGATAATTTACAAGATTTAGTTAGAAACGTAAGTGGCTTAACACAAGCTGGAAACAACTACGGCATTGGTGATAATTTAATCGTTCGTGGTTTAGGCGCTAACTACACCTACGATGGCATGTATGGTGGTGCAGGACTTGGCAACACATTTAACCCTACGCGTTCGTTGACCAATGTGGACTCTGTCGAAATATTAAAAGGCCCTGCAACGGGTTTATACGGTATGGGCAGTGCCGGTGGCGTCATCAATTTAATAGAAAAAAAACCTGAGTTTAACGAAAATCACAAAGTGGCTGTCGAGCTTGGTCAGTGGGATAGTTATGCACTGTCTGTTGATAGCACAAATGCGATTACCGATGATTTAGCGTACCGTGTTGTTGCTAAAACAGCATCAAGCAATGGCTTTCGTGATTTAAAAGAAAACCGTGATGAAATTTTTACGTCATTAAAATATGTATTTAGTGATAAGCAAAACATCATGCTTTCAGCTGCGTACATTAAAGATGCGATTGCGGTTGACTCTATCGGTCACCCTATTCGTATATTCAACTCTGCGTCGGTAAATGGTTTAACAGCAGGAGAAGTAACTGGTGCCGATTTAGTAAATGATGCCACATCAGCAGGTTTACAACTCAATGAATCACAACGCGACCAATTAGCAAGTTCGTTATCCGCATCAGATGGCTTAACGCCTTATAGCTTTGGCACAAACGGTATTATTTCACCGATGGCTAAAGATAACGAAGGTGAAGAACTACGTTTTAAATTAACGCATAACTATTACATTACCGACGATTTGTTTTTAAATCAGCAGTTACAATATCGTAATTACACATCAAGTTTTGCACGCCAAACAGGTGCTTATAACTATGTATATTGGGATCGTAGAGGGGTAATTAATCAAGATCCAAGAGCCCCATTAGTGGTTGACGATGTACTTTACCCTTTTGCAGCTCGTCGCCAAGAATATCGTCAAGTTGAAGCGGATGAAAAGTCGTGGCAATATTTTGCTGATTTACGCTATGACTTTATGTTGGGCAGCGTAGACAATGAGCTACTTTTAAACGCAAATTATGAAGATCGTGATATTCGCTTTGAGCAATATTCAATTTACGATAAAGACTATATTATTAGAGATAAAAACAAAGCGATTAGTTACCAGGGTAAGCTTCCGTACATTTTTGATATTAGAAACCCAAACTGGCCAACGGGTAACTTTGAAGATTACGACCCACTTAAAACAAGTAATTACAATAAAAAAGTACAAGCATGGGGCTTAGGTATTCAACATGTAGCGTATATAAATGATCAATTTACTACGCGTATAGGTGCGGCTTATAACCAAATTAAACAAAGCTATGAACACCTTGGCGTTGATGCGCGTTATAGACAGAGCCTTGCAGCTCCTAAGCCTAAAGCGAATACCTCTGACGGAGGTTTGACGTATAATTTAGGCGCAACATATCAACCCAATGAAGACCTATCTATTTTTGTCAACCACTCTAAAGGCCGCACGGCTTATAGTGTTTTAGGCACAGTGACAGGTAACGAAGCCGACCGAAAAGATTCTGAATCATTAAGTAATGATTTAGGGGTTCGTTTCAAGGCATTTGATGATCAATTACTTGCCTCAGTTGTTATATTTGAAAGCGCTCGTACAAACCTACAATACAGTAACCCACTGTATGAAGCTGGCGTATCAGCCCCGAATGTCAGCGAAAACTTTTTTGACGGTAAAGAAGAGACCAAAGGTATTGAGCTTGATTTAAACGCGTACTTAAACGATAAGTGGAAAATCAACTTAAACAGTGTTTACCAAGATGCCCGTGACAAAAAGAATCCAAATAGCAGCAGCTACGATACACGTCAAAAAGGCGTACCGTATGTAACAGCAAGTACATGGGTGACTTACTACGCAAATATGTTTGACTTACCTCAAGCGATAAATATTAGCGGCGGTGTGTCATATGTTGCGCAGCGTAGCACTAACTCAACATCATTTGGTATTCCTGATGGTTATGTACCAAGTTACACGCTTTACGATACCGCTGTTTCGTACACTACAGACAAATGGCATATACAATTAAACCTAAATAACCTGTTTAATAAAAAGTATTATTCAAAAGCAATGTTTCTAGGTGGTATGCCAGGGGAAGAGCGCAATGCGAAGCTAAGCTTTAGTTACACACTTTAATAGTTTAAACAATTAAAAAGCACGGTATTCTAATTCAGACACCGTGCTTTTTTGTATGTAAAAAGACTTATACCAATCTGCTTATATATGGGGTCTAATATTAAATCGTAACTACTATGCGACCATTAATCTCACCTTTGAGCATATCGTCAAAAATTTCGTTAATGTCCTCTAAGCGCTTTTCTTCAATAATTGCTTTTACTTTACCTTGAGCAGCAAATTCTAAACATTCTTGCAAATCTTTACGTGTACCAACAATAGAGCCCACTACTGACACGCCATTGAGCACTGTATCAAAAATAGGAAGTGGCATATCCTCTGGAGGTAATCCCACTAATACACATTTACCGCCACGGCGTACACTTTTATAAGCTTGTTCAAACCCTGCTTTAGAGACCGCAGTACACACAACACCATGCGCGCCACCTACTTGTTCGAAAATAGCGTCGCTCGGAACCACCTCTTTAAAATCGAGTGTTATATCGGCACCGAGTTCTTTAGCAAGCGCGAGTTTTTCTTTGCCGGTATCAACGGCTATAACGTTAAAGCCCATCGCTTTGGCATATTGCACAGCTAAATGCCCAAGCCCGCCCACACCAACAATAGCAACCCATTGGCCAGGTTTCGCATCTGATACTTTTAATGCTTTATAGGTTGTAACACCTGCACAAAATAATGGAGCGGCCTCAGAAAATCCTAACCCCTCTGGTATTTTTACAACGTAATCGCCATGGGCCAAGCAATACTCTGCATAACTACCATCAATAGAATAACCAGTATTGTGCTGCGATAAGCACAGTGTTTCTTTACCATCTAAACAAAACTCACAATGCCCACATGCACTGTATAACCAAGGAATACCCACTCTATCGCCAACTTTAAGGTGTTTTATGTTACTGCCTAGCTTTTCAATAACACCAACCCCTTCATGCCCTGGTACTAGTGGCATTTTGGGTTTTACAGGCCAATCACCATGACAGGCATGTAAATCAGTATGGCAAACACCACAGGCTGCTATTTTTACTAGTACATCGTTAGTTCCAACTTCAGGAATTGGCAGGTCAGTAATTTCTAATTTACCTTTATATTCATTATTTATTGCAGCTTTCATAATCATTCCATCGTATGTAAGAAGTCGTAAGTTAAAAAAGTATTTTCGTCAGGTTATTTAAATAACATAACCTAATATAGGCGGATACAAGTTAATCTAAATCAAACTTTAGTAGCGAAAAACAAATTTTACACTGCGTAAGATCTTGCTATCCAAAATCAGCGTGCTAGCATTTACTTTCTGAAATTATTGAAAGTTAATAAGCTATGAGTTTATCCGAAAAGAATTTTGCCTTTGTAATGCATTGTGGTGAGATGGGCAGCCGCTGGGGATTCAATCGTACCATCGGACAAATGTGTGGTTTGCTGATTATTACTAAAAACCCAATGACAGCCAATGAGATTGCAGATGCGCTTAGTATTTCTCGCGGTAATGTAAGTATGGGTATTAAAGAGCTGCAATCGTGGCAGTTAATTAAGGTGCAACATATACCTGGAGATCGAAAAGAATACTACGCCCCTGCAGGTGAGATTTGGGATATGGCTAATCGTGTTTTCGAAGAACGAAAAAAACGAGAAATAGAGCCAACGCTTACACTTCTACGCGATAACTTACTAGATGAAGCCAGTAATGACGATGAACTTTACGCGCAAAAACAAATGGGGGAAATTCACAACCTACTTGAAACCGTCACTAAATGGTCATCAGAGCTGCAACGTTTAACGCCAGAGCAACTTAATAAGCTGATGAAGCTAGGTTCTGGAATTGGTAAAGTTATTGACCTAAAAGATAAGATATTCAAAAAAGAATAAAGCCGCTATTGCGGCTTTATTTATAGGTATATTTCAAAAATTAGATTTTTGGATAACCAATTCTATCCGACAAGTAACCTACGCTAGTAGCAAAGTAATACGAGCGATTCCAATGCATAAACACTTTGTAGTTATCGTACGCTAAATACATACGACCATTTATGTCATCAGGCATAACCAGCGCAGCACGTACGTCTACATTAGGTAAATCAGAACCATCAGCTTTACGGACACCCAGTGCTTGCCAATCAGCTAATGAGCGCTCTGAGTCGTTCCAATATTCTAACCACTGCTTGCGTGTTTTTGTTCCACGAACTAAAACATATTTACTATCAAAATTTTCAGGTAACTGAACTTGGCGACCCCAAGTAAGTGAGTCATTCCAACCCTCTTGCTTTAAATAATTAGCAATTGAAGCAAATGCATCTTCCTTTGTAGTCCAAATATCTTTGCGGCCATCGTTGTTGTAATCAACCGCGTAGGCATTAAATGAAGTAGGCATAAATTGTGTTTGCCCCATTGCGCCTGCCCATGAGCCTTTAAATTTATCAAGCGTTATGTGACCTGATTTTAAAATATCCAGTGCAGCCCAAAGCTGGCGTTTATAAAGTGCTTCTCGGCGTCCATCAAAAGCAAGCGTCACTAATGATGAAATAACGTTATGACCACCTTGTATAGTGCCAAAGTTACTTTCAAGTCCCCAAAGCGCGACTATAAAGCGTGATTGTACGCCAAACTCTTTCGCTACTTTTTCAAGTACCTCTTTGTTTTCTGCGTAAAGCTTACGTGCGCGGTCAATTTTCCATTGTGGTACACGTTTTGGTAAATACGTTTCAAGGGTTTCTTTTACTTCTGGCTGGTTTTTGTCAGCCGAAACCACTTTTTCTTTATACGTTGCTGTTGCAAACGCATCGTCAATAAGTTTGGCCTCATAACCTTTTGCAATAGCTTCTTGCTTTAAATTAGCTAAATAATCTTGAAAATCAGCCTGAGTTTTTGCAATCACAGGTGAGCTTAAACATACACCACATAATATAACGATAAGTTTTTTAATCACTATCGACTCCATTGTCTTTTCGTAATTGGCTTAGCAAATTTTGCTCAGGTGGTGGAATTTGTAAGTAGTAGCCTTTATCAGGGTTTGATAACGCTGCTTTTACAGTTTCTAAATCTGCCCCACCTAAATGCTCACGTTTTGCTAAATTGATGATCATCACATAAACAGGTTGACCAAACATAGTCATCAAAGGTTCCGGAACTTTACTAAAATCATCTCTTTTTTCAACAAATAAGAACGTATCCGCTTTTTTCTTACTTTTATATACTGCAGTGAGCATTATGGCCCTATAAATTCTTGCTTAACAATGCCGCACACTATAACATGAGAGTAATAATAAGTTAGAAAAATTAGATTAGAAATTTCATTAAAGGCCTTATTCAGCCTATGTTTATCTAAGATTAATTTCTGATCAGACAATTCAATTGAGCGTGTATGTCGGACCAAATTTTTGAGTTAAAAGGGAATCTTTTTACGTTATCAGTTTTGCATCTCTATACTACTGATATAAACCTTTTAGCAGAACAACTGTATATAAAAATAGCCCAAGCACCTAAGTTTTTTGAGGGTGCACCTATTGTTGTTAACTTAATTGAGATAAAAAATAGTTCACTCGATTTTGTTCACTTAAAATCATTAATCGAGCGGATGAGTTTTAATGCTGTTGGTGTGTGTAATGGTTCTGATGAACAACACATAGATGCGAAAGCTGCTGGGCTCTCTGTTTTAAATTATTCACAAGACGTTAAGAGTGAACCTGTTAAACAGGAAACTAATACGTCTATCATTGAAAAAAATGTAATTTTACCAGCACAAATTATCAATGGTGCTGTACGTTCGGGACAGCAAGTTTATGCAAAAGACAGAGACCTAATTGTGTTAGGTGCTGTAAGTCATGGCGCCGAAGTTATTGCCGATGGTAATGTGCATATATACGGAACTCTTCGCGGGCGGGCTATCGCCGGTGCAAAAGGATTAAAAAATGCACATATATTCTGCCAAAAATTAGAGGCAGAGCTTGTTTCCATTAATGGTAATTATTGGATCAGTGATTCACTCCAAGGTGAGCATTGGGGAAACGCCGTGCAAATACAACAAAAAAATGAATCATTAGAAATTTCAGCTTTGGTTAAAGGATAAATCTCATGGCAAAAGTAATTGTCGTTACCTCAGGTAAAGGCGGTGTTGGAAAAACAACATCAAGTGCTGCAATCGGCACAGGCTTAGCACTAAAAGGCTATAAAACTGTTATTATAGATTTTGATATTGGTTTACGTAACCTAGATTTAATTATGGGTTGTGAACGCCGTGTGGTTTATGACTTTGTAAACGTAATCAACGGTGAAGCAAAACTTAATCAGGCGCTTATTAAAGACAAGCGTGTTGATAAATTGTTTTTACTCCCTGCATCGCAAACGCGTGATAAAGACGCATTAACACGTGAAGGTGTTGAACGCGTACTAAACGAATTAAAAGAAGACTTTGATTACATTGTTTGTGACTCGCCAGCTGGTATTGAAGCCGGTGCAATGATGGCAATGTATTTTGCTGACGAAGCAATTGTAACAACTAATCCAGAAGTGTCGTCAGTTCGAGATTCGGATCGTATTTTAGGTATTTTACACAGCAAATCGAAACGTGCTGAAGAAGGCCTAGAAAACATTAAAGAACACTTACTATTAACACGCTACAATCCTGATCGAGTTGCTAAAGGTGAAATGTTATCAGTCGAAGACGTACAAGACATTTTAGCTATTGATTTATTAGGTGTTATTCCAGAATCTCAAGCGGTACTAAGTGCATCTAACTCAGGTCAGCCCGTTATATTAGACAGTGAGTCTGACGCTGGGCAAGCTTATGCTGATGCTATTAACCGCTTACTCGGTGAAACCGTCGATTTTCGCTTCTTAGATGTAGAGAAAAAAGGCTTATTTAAACGGATTTTTGGAGGTTAACGTGTCTTTACTTGACTACTTCCGCTCAGAAAAGAAAAACAGTGCGTCATTAGCAAAAGAGCGATTGCAGATCATTGTCGCGCACGAGCGTTCTCAACGAGGAACGCCGGATTACTTACCACAATTAAAACAAGATATTTTAGATGTGATCCGTAAATACGTGAACGTAAGTAGCGATGCGGTACAAGTTCAATTCGATCAAAACGAAGATGATCTAGCTGTTCTTGAGCTAAACGTTACGTTACCTGATGAAGAAAAGAAGTAAATATAAAGTGGGCGCTTAAAGCGCCCATTTTATTTATATCTGCTTTGTAATAGCGGCTCTAAATACCTATGCTTTGATCCTCTGCGCTGAACTAAAAGTTTTTCACCATGCAAATCAACAGATAAATGTCACACAATTAAAGGGTATATTTAATCTTAAGTATCCCACTCTTTTAGCACATCTTGAACATATGAATAACGCCAAGAGCTAAGTAAGTCAGGCTTTATATGACTCTTTTTTTGCTCATTAGTAAGCTTCCAATTCCAACTGATCAATTGATTAATTTGCTTTTTAGAAGCCATAACGTCTTCTGGTATATTGTGCTCTTTAGCTACTTTGGTGATTTTTTGCTTTATATCTTTAGCAACTTTTTTGTAAGTAGGAAAATCAATTAAGCGCTTAAGTACTTCGGGGTGCTCGCTCTCAGGTATTGCTTTAGCTGCTTCAATACATTTTAGTACCTCAACACCAGAACGATTAACTTCTATAGCTTCAACACCAGGAATTTGACGAAGAGCATTTAGACTAGAAGGGCCACGTTTTGCAATTTCAGTCATGTTATGTTCTTTTAAAACAAAATTAAGCGCTAAATTTTTTCTAATTGCTTTATTTCGTCGCCATACAGCAAGCTCTTTTAATACAGCCAGCTCATGTGGTTTAAGTTGCCATGCATTTTTAATATCTTTATATAAAAGCTCATCGGGTGTTTGAAACGCACGTTTATTAGCAATTAATTCGCTTTCATTAATAACAATATCAAATAAATCAGCTGCTTTAATACGCTCAATAATTAATTTAAAACACGGCAGCAAATGAAATGTGTCAGCTGCTGCATAATCAAGTTGTTTAGTCGTTAACGGACGTTGCAACCAATTAGTACGCGATTCACTTTTATCTATTTCAATACCCAGCAGCTCTTTTACCATAAGCGCAAAACCCATACAGTTGCCTTCACCTAGCAATTGCAGTGCAAATTGTGTATCAAATAACGGCGCAGGGACAAAGCCTGCGTATTTTTGAAATACTTCAATATCCTCTGAAGGTGAGTGTAATACTTTTAGTACGGTGGGGTCTTTTAATATTTGCCAAAAATCAAACAAAGAAAGTTCAGCCAGTGGATCAATCAAAGCTAAATGCTCGCCATCAAATACTTGGATAAGTGCAACTTCTGGATACAAAGTGCGACGACGCATAAACTCGGTATCAATAGCTAAAATAGGCTTGTTTTTGATTTGTTCAACAAAAGTGTTCAGTTGATTTTGTGTTTCGATTAATTGATATTGCACTTAGTCTCCTACAATAAAAAAGACGCGTA
>NZ_BADY01000023.1:0-25676 GCF_000241185.1 Pseudoalteromonas sp. BSi20495 | reverse complement strand
AACAAGGCGAATTTACGCGTCAATAGCTGGCCTATTGCAAGTAAATTCAACGCAGTGAGCGCTGAAAATAGTTGCTTGAGGTAGATTTATTATCCAGAGTTCAGGTTAACTAGCAACCCATAATAAGCTCGCTTGCTATAAGTTATTGCTTAGGGTAATTGGAAGGGAAAAATGCTTTTTTAGCATCTTCATCAAACTCTTTTTTAAAGGCTATATCAGTACCAATTACGCGTGCACGTGCAACCGCTGGGCGGCTATCAATGCTTTCAAACCAACGTTTAAGATTAGGATAAGGCGCTAAGCCCTCTTCACCTAATACAACCGGTGCTTTATCAATCCAACCCCATGCAGATACATCAGCAATGGTATATGTATCACCCACAATAAAGTCACGATCTTCAAGGTGCGTATCAAGCACTTCGTAATGGCGCTGCGCTTCACGCAAATATCGATTAACCGCGTAATCAAGCCCTTCTGGCGCCATGTGTCTAAAGTGAACACTTTGCCCTGAATACGGACCTAAACCCGATGCGATAAACATTAACCACGACAGCATTTCAGCGCGGTCATCGGCCTTACCCTCTAGCTTTGCATATTTTTCAGAAAGGTACATTAAAATAGCATTCGAATCGAACACACGCGTTTCACCATCGACAATGGCAGGTGCTTTAGCGTTTGGATTAATTGCTTTAAATTCAGGTGTATGTTGCTCACCTTTCAAAGTATCAAGAGGAACAAGCTCAAACGGCAAGCCTGCTTCTTCTAAAAAGAGTGCCACCTTCATTGGGTTAGGCGTATGGTGAAAATAAAATTTAATCATGTAAAGTCCCTCAATAATTGAACAATGATTAAAGCACAGCTTGAGCGGGTGTTCAAATTAAGTTTTTAATAGATAAATATACGGTTAAAACGTGATTTAATTGTGAGTATTTCGTGATACTTCATCTACAAATATCACTTATGCTACAAACAGTATAAATCTTTTCGAGAAGTAACATGCCTTTTAAAACACTGTCTCAATCGCTTTTTCCAGCATTGGCTGGGTTAATAATATTTTGCTCTCAAAGCCAAGCTGCTGAGCAAGTAACCATTGCAAGCACAGCTAATCCAACTACCTTTTTAGAGCTTTACACATCGCAAGGTTGCAGTAGTTGTCCACCAGCAGAGCGCTGGATTTCAACGTTTACAGATGATGAAAAGCTATGGACTGATTTAATCCCTATTAATTTTCATGTTACTTATTGGGATTATTTAGGATGGAAAGACCCCTTTGCCTCTGCTGTTTTTAGTAAAAGACAACGCACCTATAAAGCCTTAGGTAAAAGCCGTATTGTAGCAACACCCGGGTTTATGGTTAACGGCAGCGGATGGCAAGGTTGGTTTTATAAACAAACCATACCTATAACTAAAACCCCTTATTTAGGTAATTTAAAAGCGACTATAAACAACAGTAAAATTAACCTCGAATACGATACCGTTAATACCAAAGATGATACTAACCAAAACTTAATAGCTCATGTAGCTCTGTTAGGCTTTGGTATAGAAACACAAATACACAGCGGCGAAAACGCAGGCCATAAGTTAAAACACGACTTTGTCGTTATTGGTTACGAGCAAAGTAACATGCAAACTAAGCGGCAATTATCATTAACTGACTTAACCCTGCCTCGCGCTAAAAAAATATCGCCAACAAAGCAAGCCTTAGTGTTTTGGGTATCTAAAAAAGGCGACCCTACTCCACTACAAGTTGCAGCAGATTGGTTTTAATATGGATAAAATAAAAAGCTAAAGTTTAAAAAGTATCAGCTGTTTAAAATCTATCTCAAAAAAGTCTAAAAGTAGGCCACCATAATGCCTTTAACTATACAACTTGTTAGTAATCCACTCATGGTCATATACGTAAATATAAAGCGTTGCTAGGTATCTCTTTTTAAAACAAAAGAGACTAAAAATAGGGTCGCGATAATAACCACACTCAGCATAACTCCATAAATAAATGAGCCGCAAAAATGTGGTAAAACAGATAAGGAGAGCGCGGTTAAGTTAGTGCCAAAGAATGCTATTGGTTCTTTAACTTTTCGTAATAAAGCGAATAGGAATATGGCGAAAGTTAGGTCATATAATAGAATAACAGCTGTATGTTGCAGTACTGGCTAATTCAAATCACATAAACACTATTTTTATCAACGTAAAACTGACATCCAGAGCTCTAAATACTGCACTCCCAGAGTTTAAAAAGTTTTACCCGATTAAAAAAGTAACTTACTAAAAAATTTACTGCTGACTCAATAACCACTCTTTTGGCGCTTGCCCTGTTTTTTTTCTAAATACACGGGCAAGTGCAGAGCCATTTTCGTACCCAATCTGATTAGCCACTAAATCCATATTTTGATTTTTTAAAATAAGCTTTTTAGCAACCGATAAACGCCAATCAGCCAAATAGTCAGCCGGTGTTTGCTCAATTACTCGCTTAAAGGTATCGGCAAATTTAGAACGCGACATACCACACTCCTCAGCCATAGCGCTAAGCGACCAGCTTTGCTCTGGGGTTTGATGTATTTTAATTAATACCTTAGCCAACTGAGGATGGGCAAACCCTGCCATCATTCCGCTTTTAATTGTGCCTTCTTCTAGTACTTTTCGCAGCACACTAATTAAAAATACATCGCATAAGCGATCTATAATTAAATGCTTACCGCTGGCGTCTTTAAATGCCTCATCAAAAATCCAAAAAGCACTTTGCGCTAATAATCCATCACCCGTTAATTCGTAATTTAAGCAATAAGGCAGCGCCTGCAATAAAGGGCTATGCCCACCGCTTTGATAGCTAATTTGTGCACACACTAAATCAGCCCCCTCCCCCTTATCCGAAAATAAACAGTGCCCTGTAGAGTGAGGAAAAAATATAACCGAAGGCTTAGACAAAACGACTTCGAAGCCATTATTACTGCGCACTTTTAACGTACCTGAGCGCAATAAATGTAAATGCCCAACACCTTTATCGTCACTAAAGTCGCTAGTACCACACATGTTCCCACTAAAAAACACATTGGCATTAAGTGAAAAATGCCTCAGCACACTCGAAAGTACGTCCATAAACGCCTCTTTGGATTATTGGTATGAAAATACAGACTAATAGACGCATATTAACCAAGCAATAACGATAAAGTACAGTTGAGTTTTAAACAAACACACTAATTAAATTCCCCTTTGGAGATACACATGAAATTTTCGACACTCACTAAATCAGCTTTTTTTGCAGCATCGGTACTTGCAAGTTCACTAAGCTTTGCAGCAGACATAGACGCAAATGCCGACGTTAACGACATTGCAATTAGTGGTTACGATACCGTTGCTTACTTTACCCAAAACAAAGCGATAACAGGCAGTTCTGAATATACTGCAACGCATAAAAATGCCATTTATAAGTTCAGCTCAGCTAAGCACCGCGACTTATTTAGAGCTAACCCAGAAAAATACGCCCCACAATTTGGTGGCTTTTGTGCATTTGGTGTATCAATGGAGAAAAAGTTTGACGTAGATCCAGAGGCTTTCAAAATTGTTGAAAACAAACTTTATTTAAATCTTGATAAATCGGTTCAAAAACAATGGCTAAAAGACGTACCAGGCTTTATTAATTCAGCCGATTCAAACTGGTTTGACATAAAAGACAAAACAGCCAAAGAGCTTTAATTAGTAAAATTTAACTTAAATATAATATTATGAGGTTGCTTTAGCTTACGCCAGCAACCTTAAGTTTAGTGCGTTTTAGAATTAGTAAAAGAGAGTTTTATGTTGAAATCGTTGTTAGTTATTATAAGTGTTACCTTTTTATCGTTCAGTGCACACGCAGATAAAGCCTCTGATAAAGTCGCGATAAAAGCTGCAGTAAACGACTACTTTCAGGGTCAAGGTGAGGCGAGTAAAGAGCGTTTATTTCGCGCATTTGCAGCAGAGCACGCAACAATGGTTGGTGTAGTAAAAAACGACGACGGTAAAGAAGTTATTAAGTCGTATAAAGATATGACCAGTGTACTTAACCAATGGGCATCAAACAAAAATCCAGCGGGTGGAAACCTCGATGGTGAAATTATTAGTATGAACATAGTTGACGATCGTTTAGCTGTTGTTTTATTTCGTTCTACTAACCGTTTTTATGATGCACTAACATTATCTAAATTAGATAATGAATGGAAAATAATCGCTAAAGCTTACATTTTGCAATAACTGTTAAGCCAGTAATCGCTGTTATAAATTTTAGCCTATTTATTTAATCATTAACTTGGTTCAAATATTACTTTGATTTATTTAACAGCGATTTTAAATCAGCAAACGGAGAATGCGTTGCAGCCTCTACTTTTCGCTCTGTAGTCGACCCGCCATACATAATGTGTTCGTGGTATTTATTGTGCTCATTATCGTGGCAATAAATACACAATAACTCCCAATTACTGCCATCCTCAGGATTATTACTGTGGTTGTGATCAACATGATGCACCGTTAACTCACGTAAATTAGAGTACTCAAACTCACGAGCACAACGCCCGCATACCCAAGGGTACAATCTTAAGGCCTTTATTCGATAGCCTTCCTCTTGCTTCACATAAGCCTGAGGTACATCGTTATCCTTACTCATAATATTCCTGCTAAATTCACTATTACGGTGCTCAATACTAAAAAACTTAATTACTGACAAGTCACCAAAAAAAGTATCTATATGTCGGCCTGTTTGTTCTCAAGCGCGTAGTACGACCATAAGTTTTTTATTGTCGGAAGTCCAAGAAATTTCACCGCTGTATGTCGCTACCTAGATCTTTTAAACCTAGATCTGGATTTGTATTATTGAAGGTATAAGAGTTGTGTTGGCCAGATAGCTCAAACTTAGTTGAACGTGTATTTTTCGAGAAAATTGTCCTAACTAATTGCCGCCTAAATTGCTAGCCGTGCCTTGCAGCCCTTCAAGCGTTTGATAGTTAAAAGTGATGTTAGAATTTTTAAATTTTCTATAAGAAAGCAGTATATCTTGTGTTTTTGTTTCAACATCATCTTCAAAAATATCGGCTGAATAACCAATTTCAATGTCGTTAATAGCAAAAAAACGCCCAGCCAAATCATCGTATAGTTATGCGTACTGACTTTAAATAAAGCTCTTTATCTAACTTTTTTAAGTGCTTTCAAAACCAGACTTACTTACATGCTTAATTAGCTCCGGAAAAAACGCTAGAAACACGGCTTCTAATTCATCGTAGTTACGCGCTATATCATCAGCCGCACCCGAAAAAGTGTTAGTAAAACGAATACGCTTGGCAATATTATCAAGTGCTAGCCCTATTCCATCAATGGTTTCGTATTCTTTAAACCAATCGTTTTTAGTCATACTTGTTACAACATGCTGCATACGCGTTGGCATAATAGGTATGCGCTGATTTAAAAGCTGGTAGCTGGTGTACTTAAACTCACTTAAAGATTGCTTGCTAAAGTGTTGCCAATGCACAATTAAAAAGTGATCAAACACCACATCAATAGCCACACCAGCAAATCGCTTACGCTCGGGTGAAAAGTACTGCTTGGCGTGTTTAACTAAAGGATGGGAGTCGGTAAATTTATCGACTAAATAGTGGTTATCGAGCCCATTTTTAACCGTGTTTGGTAAGTGCTCTACATGCCTTTTACCACCAAAGTCGCCCAATAAGTTCCCAAAGTGAGAATCGGCTGTAGGCTGTGCTAAATAAAGGTGAGCTAAATAATTCAAAGTGTTCTCGGGCTTGGTATTAATACAGTTAAAATAATAACTTAATTGTAAGCGCTACTTAAAGTGAGATTTATGCCTAATCAAGAGCAAAATAGCATAAAAAAGGTGAAACTAAGTTCTACCTTTTTTATTAATTTTGAAACTAATTAATTAGCATTACGCTGTAGAAACATTACTTGCGCCTGCATTATTAAGTATTTCTTCAATAGCGTTTTTGTTGTCACTATCGTACTTAATACCAATTAATATAGAGCCTTTTTCAATGGCATCTTCGTAATACTTAATTTCATGCTCAGGGATAAACGCACCAACTGCGGCCCCTAAAGTACCACCTACTGCAGCGCCTGCGCCACCAGCGGCAAATGCAGCGACTAATGGACCGGCAACTAATAAGCCTGTACCACCTGTTGCTACAGTCCCTACGGCAGTAAATCCACCAATAATTGCAGCAAGAATACCACCTGAAGCTGCGCCTATAATGCCGCCCTCGGCAGCTTTAGTACCTTCGTCTACAGCAAAATCTTCCTTTGCGTATGAGTCGTTGGCTACAATACTAATATCAGCTTCGTTGATACCTAAAGCTTCTAATCTGTAAATTGCGAGTGTTGCTTGTGATGCACTTTCGAATAACCCAGTAATAACGGTACTCATAATAACTCCTTTATTTATTTAAGAAAATACACTTACTACTGAGCAAAACTCGAACCAAATAAATTATTATTTTAAATCAATGAGATAAATTAAAATCCAGTTCTAACATTCTTATTATTAAAGTAAAAATTACTAAATTTTGTAAAAAACTCCTACCCATATAATTACACTCATCAACAAGTAGTGCGCGTTTTTATATAAATAACATGAACTCTAGTTAAGTAGATCCCGGAGTTCACTTACAGCACATAAAGGTATTGATGCCCTGTGGCAAGCATGAATAGCGTAACCATAAATAAAAACGAGCTTCCAAGTCACCATGCCCTGGACATAAGCAACTGATGAATAATTTATTTCATGACGTTTACGTTCAAATCAATTAATTGCCTCCGGAATCAAACGTAATGATCGGGGCCAGAGAAAGCGAAGACTCCTTCCTTTTCACTGCAATCCTAGAGCGAAAAAACCTTAAGCAAGGTTTTAGTCATTGCCTAAATTAATTGCCCAACAAAGTTAACACTATTATGGGCTAGAATTGGAAATACCAAGCTCCCCGTTCGCTCTCTTAGCCACAGTAAAATAAAACCATAACCTCCGGTTAATAAAATAGAGGTAAACGAAAAGTACCACTCACCAGCGCTAAACATAACGCCGTGCACCAAGCCGAATAACAAAACTAAAAGTAATCCACCTATATTTATCGGCGCGCTCGCCAAACTGTATCGCTTAGATACTATTGCCAAGGAAATACAAAATAGTAAGACCCCTCTAAACATCGGTTCTTCGTCAAACCCTGGCATGGTTGCTTGATAAAGTAATGTTTCTAAATCATAGCGAGGCTCGCCACTCCAGAACCATGAAACAATGACTTGGAGAACTACAAACAAGCACAAAACAATAAAAGCAGGTTTTAAAGAACCTTCACTTTGTTTGAAAGTAAAACCAGCATCAGCAATACGAAAGCCATGTTTATATTTCGCTAAGGCTAGGATTGCACTCCCCCACAGGATAATTACAGCTATTTTTCCTGACCAATTCCAAGACATATCAGTAAAAAATATATCCAAAGGAATTACCTCGGCGCCTCTAAATAGAGCAAAAACGTAACACGTAAAAATGCCTAATGAGATTAAAGACCACGTTATATTTATATCGACTTTATTAAATGCTTTTAATGTTAAAGCTAAAATTAAGATAACACCGACATTTGCAAATACGGCTATGAATGCATCTTCCATGTATACCTCTTTAGTAAGGGCGCATTGCTTCTTACTTTTATTATTATTTAAGTAGTTTCTAATACTAATCCTAAATTGGATATTATTAAACAGCTACTTAGTTAGTAAAGTAGCCTTAGGCTTCATAAATTACAGAGGCGTATTTGGAGAGCTTTTGTAAACGCAGTAAACTTTGAATAAAATTTTATACCTTGAGCGAAACACTTAAGCACTGGCGGTAGAATCCGCTTATTGAGCTATCACCCAACGCATCGGCAAACTATGCGCCAACAACGAATAACATTCACATTTATCTATAGCTCTGTTTGTTACATTAGCTATGCGTTGGGTTTCGTTTAACTCAAATCAACCTACGGTTGTTGCTTGCCTACAAGCTTGCGTATAATGCCCCCATTCCGGCTGCACTTTTTAGCCGCTAACTTGGATTTTAATAATGAAAAAACTCTCTGCGGTGCAAATAAAACAGCAAGCACTTGTACTTAATACAGCTGAAAAATTAGAAGAACTAGGCCGCGCTGAGCTCCCAAGCATGCTGCAATGCTGGTTTGATGTTCAATATCACTTATTTCCAAGTTCACTACTTTTGTGTTTTCAGTTTGAAAACGAGCAAGCTTTAGCGGCCGCAGAGCCAAACTTATTAAAATGGCAAAAACGCTTAAGTGGCGAAATGCTTAAAAAAGGCGTTATTTTAAAAGATATGCGCAAGCATTTAATATTTACGCTCAAAGGGCCTGATGACTAAATTAGGCTTAGGTAATAGTGAGCAATCCCAACTAAAACCCATGATTAAAAAAGTGGATACTGCCACGCTCGTTTATAAATCGATATTTGGATCTGTAATACGAGCAAAAACCAGCTTAAGCTTATCTAGCGGCAATCGATTACTGAGCTTCTGATATTGCCCTGGGATCAACTGCTGATCTTTTTGTTCAGCAACCACAAATGAAAATACATAGTTGCCCTCTACCCCCATTCTTAAATCACTAATAACAACCTGTTCATTTTGCTGATAAACACCGTAAAGCCCTTTGGTAAATCGTTTTAATAACACGATCTGCTTTGCATCATTGAGCTTAGTTAACAACGCGTTTTCTGTAGGGTAAAATTGAATATCAACGTTTTTAACTTCATCAAACACAGATACATAAATCTCATAATGACCTTGCTTAGTAATAGCCACAGCGCGCCACAGCAAAGTATTAAGCGGAGTCGGCGTGCTTTCAAAATGTGAGAATGTGATATTTTTTTGATTCAGCGCCTGATAAATTTTACTATTAATGTGGTATTTAGCCGCAAAGCCCCAAATTAAATACAACGAACTAATGACTAACGCGCTCGTGTTTATAAGTTGTGCATGCGGTCGCATACGTGCAAAACACAGCGCTATACAAGACAACACAAGAGGCAAAGTATACGCAGGGTCAATAATAAATATACTCGAAATACTAAAAGGATATGTCGACAACGGCCATAACAACTGCGTACCGTAAACGGTAAAATTATCGAGTAATGAATGCGTACTTAAAATTAAAAAAATGCCAGCCGACCAACGCGTCATCGTTATACATTTAGCCCAATTCATTTTGAGTAAAAGCCACGCAAATAAGGGGCTCAATAACAGCTGTATAAACAAAGAATGACTAAAGCTACGATGATAAACAAAATTTTCAACATCGCCACCAAAATTAATTAGCACATCTAAATCTGGTAAAGTGCCAAACGCCGCCCCAATTAATAAAGATTTGCGACCTAATTTACTGCCCAATGTTGCATAAGCAACTGCACTGCCAAGCACCACTTGTGTGAGTGAATCCAATTAAATCCCCTTTTTTCAAATCAATTAAAGCACGCATTATAATGTACTGCTTCGCAGGCTCTGTCGATCTTAAAAAATAGACACTTGTTGGGTTTGGTAAAATATACATTAGCGAGAAAGACGCAAAGTGAGACCCCTCAAGCGACTCATTATCTATTGCATCGTGTTTGGATTAGTAATTAAAAAACACTAAATCACTGCGTTATAAAATGAAAAAGGCAAGATACAAAAAGCTCAAGGTGGCATTTTGGCGATAAATTTGGAGTAGTAAGATTTACCTCGTTTAAATTTGTAAGCCCTGAATACGTATGTAATGGGTATCTATCGCACCACCTGAACAGTAACATAATTATAACGTATATTTAACGAACGATGATTTTTGTCTATGTCTTCATATATTTCTCATTTACAAGCCTTTAGAGGCATTGCGATTTTAAGTATTGTCGCAGCACATGCGTGGTCATTTGCTATTTTTTGGACTGGCGATTTAGATTCCCTCGGTTTAAAAACGCTTTTTTACTCAACTGAACTATTGTTTCACGGCAGCACACTATACTTCGCCATTATCTCGGGATTACTTTTCAGCAAAATTTTACAGAATAAAGGGTGGATTTCATTTTATAAGAGTAAAATACTAAATGTTGTTTTACCCTATGTTGCCGCAAGCACAATAGCGACAGCTGTGTACTGGCAATATTATCTTGCTGATGGTGCAGCAACCGATATATCGTTTATTATCACAGTCGCCACAAACCTAGTATCCGGAACCGCAGCTATTCAATTTTGGTACATCCCGATTTTATTAGTACTTTTCATATTGACACCATTGCTAGATTTTGTGAATAAACGCACACCAAAGCTGATGTTTTTTCTTGCATGCGTGCCCTTGGTTATATCCCGCAGCGCCTTTCCTGATTTTCTAAGCATGCAGAGTTTGGTGTATTTTTGTGGTGCATATTGTTTCGGAATGATAATAGGGAGTCATTACGAAAAGACAATGGCTAAGGTCAATCAATATAAAACGTGGTTAATCGCTTTTATTGCCTTGATCAGCGCAGCCATCCTTACCCAATATATTAATGAATATAAAGTAGATGGGTGGTATTCATCTCGACAAACTCTTTTCTACATTCAAAAAATATTAGCTTGTTTACTACTCTTAAAGTGGCTTCAAAATATTGAAACACGTCTACCAAAAACCATATGCAACATTGGTGAATATTCGTTTTCTATTTATTTTTACCATGTTTTCTTCGTTGGTTTTCTAATTATGGGCCTGCAAGACTATATTCAAAGTCATCGAGATGCTTTCATTATCGGCTTATTAGGTATTGCAAATATGATTGTTGGTGTCGGTGCAACGATGGCCTTCGCATGGCTAATAAAGAAACCAATAGGGCGACACTCACGAAAGCTAATCGGCACCTAACGTATTGGTACAATTAAATAAGGGTTGTGGTGAGTACTTGTCGTTCGGATAAAAATGTGGGGTTCCTCAAGGTTTGGTCCTTTTGGATTTCAAGTAAAAAATTTGTCATGCCAAACACCGCCTACTAAAAAAGTAACTTAACAGTAAAGTGGAGTGCTTATGTTACGGTGTCATTAATTGAGAGCATGGTGTTATCCAATAAACCTTCATAACTATTAAAAGCAAAAATATCATAATTTATAAGGCCACAAATGTGGCCTTATAATACAAAATTAAACGTAATTATTAATCTAATTCAGCATTTAAAAATACATATACGTAATTACTAAATTCAGGCTTAGTTAAATGCCCGCCTTCAGTAATCGTATCTAAAAGCTTTGCATAACTGTTTGCATCAGTTGCATTACCTGCGTAACCAAACAGAAATAATGTGAGTTCTTCTAATATAACTTCATCAGTAGGTTCAGGAAACACAGTACCAAAAGATAAATCTGGAATTTGACCGCTTATGCCACCTCTTATTGTCCAATCAAATCGGCTTTCTGCTTCATCATCAACCAAAAAGCTGTAATCCCATACTGCTCTTGCAAATCGGCTATCAACATTACTAAAATCAAAGCTTGAATCATTGCTTTCAGTAAATTGAAGTAAACTGAATCCTAAGTCTTCGGTTATAGTAGGTAGCTCTGTCAACTCATAACTACCATCTGAATCTACACTACTTCGAGCATAACTATGCATGTCGATTCGGGCACCATCAACTGTTGTTGGCTCAACCGATGAATCTGTTTGTACATAAAAGTTATGCTCAGTCACCGTTGGGAAAACAAATAGCGGTTCAGGGGAGTTAATGTATGTAAACTGTACAAACTCATAGGAATTTATATCTTCTATATACCCTCGAGTACTAACAGAAGTTGCATTAAAACTGCCTTGATTAGCCACCTCCACACCATCATGGCTAAAATCTGTATCCGTTATTTTTATCACAGACGCATTTTGCGGAACTTCAATAACAGCCACTTTAGCGTCATTTGAAAAGTAAGATTTTGCGGTAAGGTAAAGGTTTTCTGTAGTTGGGCAAATAAAAACAGAATCTGAAATTTCTGAGCCTTCGTATTGATACACCCTGTAATCATTAGGTATTGTATTTAGTTCAGATGTATCTATGCTCACTGCGCGACAACCACAGCTTTCGCTAAACTTATTAAAATGGTATTTACCTAAATTAGTTCTATTTTCAATATCAAGCTCTGTAAATATGTGCCTATAAGCACCATCGGCTTCATCAACAACATCACCCAGTACTGATACATGTTTTGTACCAGAAGGTAGTTCACCTGAAAAACTACCTTGGGCGTCGGTTTTAACAGAGCCGATAGCATCACCATCATCATTGTGAAATACCACATCAGTTTGATACGCAGAATCGGTTCCACACTGGCGAGTTAATGTTTGTAATGAAATGGTTTGAAGCTGAGCAGTACTGCCGCCATTTGATGAGCTTACAGAGTTCCCTTCTGATGAAGAGCCGCCACATGCGCTGAGCGTTAAAGAAAGTGCAATAGCGAGTGGGGTAAGTATAAATTTATTCATTTTTATTAGTCCATTATGTTTATTCCATTTCATTATCTCAATTTAATTAGGTCAAAAACAGGTTAGTAAGTAACTAAATTGAAATGATTTGTAAACAAAAATAAAACATACACCTCACAAACAAAGCCAACAAATAGTCATCCCTGCAAAGTTAAACATTTATTAAAGCTAAAGTTACTCGCTAAAACCTAGAATACAGAAGAATGCTAAGTGTCAGGTCTTGTTTCTTGCCAAGACCAAAACAAGTATCACGTTTAACACCTTCCCACGTCACCATGCCCTAAAAATAGGCAAGCATGGATATGTTTTCACGGCGTTATTACCCAGCCCACAGTGAATATTCACACCAATCGACGTCATTAATAGTTGTATAGGGTACAGTGCGTAGTCATATTTAAATTGAGTTTAAATAATAAGAACGCTTGGTTTTGAATAAAAAGTTCAAGAAAACACAGCTAGCTCCTTGACCAGAGTTTCTAATGGGTGACTACTTTAATCTCCTGCTTTTGAAAATTATATTACTATTAGTCTTCAGTATTTATTGATATTCTTTTTTAAGGATTATTGATTTTATAAAGGATAAGGAATGTCGATAAAAAATGTAATTGAGTGGGTTAACGCTAAAGGTAAACCTTTGTGGTGGCGAGCAGCAGTTAAAGATATTTTAGACAATGGAACTTTGACTGGACAGCACAGAAATGTGTTATTAGAGTTAGCTAAAACAGAGCATTTAATTAACTCTCCAGACGCTCTCTTTGCAACTAAAACAGCTCTTGTATCAGATGTTGGATATAACGTTGAAAGCGAGCCTGTACGTTTGCTAGGTATCTCCAACACTTCTAATGTTGCATCACTGGTGCAAAACCAAAATTTAGCATTTGACGCACAAACTAATTTGATTGTTGTTTATGGCAATAATGGCTCAGGCAAATCCAGTTATGCCAAAGTGTTAAAAAATGCATGTTTAACTAGAGGTGATGCTCCTGAAGTAATTTCTAATGTTTATGAAAATACGAAAGGAATACCAAGCTCAGAAATTAACATTCAGATAAGCGATAAACAGCCCAAAGTAGATGTTTGGGTTAAAAATCAGGCATCATCACCTGAGCTGAAATCAATTCGAGTTTTTGATAGTAAATCGGCTAATCATTATCTAGCTAAAAAAGGTAATGTTGAATATAAGCCTGCGGCTCTAAAAGTGTTGGACGAGCTAATTCTAGTCTGTAATCACGTAGCTAAGGCTAGTATTACTAGCGTTCGAGCACTAGGAGAACAGACTTCTTTCCCTCAACTTCCGACAGGTTCTCGAAGTGCAATATTTCTTCAAAAAATCAATAAAGACACTACTGCTGAAGAGTTAGAGCAAAATTGTGCATCACAAGTTGAAGTAGATAGCCTAACCCAATTGAGAAAAGAGTTGGCTGAATTGCAGGGGAGTTCGCCTGAAGACCTGCGTAAAAAATTTAAAGAGCAATATCAGCGACTTGATCCTCTAATAAATCACTTTGATAGGCTATTAAAGTCCACAAGTAATGAAGCTGTTTTAACTATTTCTAAGCTATTTGATACTTATAAGACAACCGAAACAGCGGCAGATGTCGCTAGACATCAAGCTTTAGGTGGATTGCCAGTTGAAGGTATTGGTTCGCAAGTATGGAAATCAATGTGGCAACATGTTGAAGAGTTTATTAAGCATAACGGGCAAGGTCAATCATTTCCACCTGTGGCTGGAGAAAGTTGCCCTACTTGTTTACAGCCGATAACAGAGACAATCGCCAAACAATTACAGAAGTTTAATGATTACTTAAAAGACAAAACACAAAGTGAAGCAGATGCAGCTAAGAAAAATTTCGATCAAGCAGTTAACTGCTTAGGGAGGTTAAACTTTGACTTAACAGCGCATGAAGGAGTTTTAAGTTGGATTGAAGGCTCCAAAAAAGAAGTTGCGGATAGCTTAAGAAACCTTAATGCTGATATTCAAAAAAGGGTCAATGGTATAATTGGTAAACCTGCTATTTTCCAGTTTAAAGAGTTAGTGCTTAATGGCTTAACTTGGTTGAAACTACAAAGTGAAAACTTTAAGAAAAAAGAACAAGAAGTAAAAGATGACGCAGCTAAACAAACCACAATAACTTTACTGATAAATAAAATATCTGATATAGAAAATCGCAGCCAAATAACGACAAATAAAGCTTTAATACAAAACGAAATTAAACGTTTAAAGCAATTGCACTTGTTAGAAAATTTAGGCCTAAGTGCCAAAATTTCTTCTATTACAAGAAAGGTAAACGAGATAGCAAAACAAGGTAGTGTTGGCAAACTACAAGAAACCTTTGTTCAGGAACTCAAAAAACTCAATTTCAAACACCTTGAAGTCCAAACTGCAACTAGCGGTAAAGCTGGTCAATCTATGCTAGAGATTAAATTAGCCAATAGCGAAGCAAAAATCCCTGAAATTGCCAGTGAAGGCGAGCAAAAGTGTATTGCACTAGCTGGCTTTATGGCTGAGCTAATAGTAGATAACCGTAAGTCTGCGATCGTGTTTGATGATCCCGTAAATTCGCTTGATCATCTATGGCGTGAAAAATTTGCAAATCGTATTGTTGAAGAGAGCAAGAATAGACAAGTAGTTGTATTAACCCACGATTTACCATTCTTAAAAATGCTTGAAGATGTGGCAAATCAACATCAGTTTCCTATTAGTATTAGTGCAATTCGAAGGCATGGAAAGTTAGCTGGATACCCTATGGTTGAACCACCTTGGGAAGCATTTAATACTAATAAGAGGATTAAAAAGCTGAAGACCCAATTACCTGAACTTAAAAATCAATTTAATAACCCAGATCAACAGCAATATATTTTATCTGCCAAATCTTTTTATGATCAAATACGTAAAACGTGGGAAAGGTTAGTTGAAGAATGGTTATTAAAAGGTGTCGTTGAGCGTTTTAGTTATGGGGTAAAAACTCAGAATTTAAAATATATTGATACCATTGATGCTAATGACAACAAAATCATTAGCGATGCTTATGCAAAATGCTGCAAGCATGTTCATGACACTGCTAGTGCGTTTGGAGTTAGTTTCCCGGATTTTGAAGAACTTGAAAGTGACCTTACAGGCTTAGAAAGTTACTTCAATGACCTAAAAAAGCGAAGAGAAAAACCGGTGCCATTAGGCGTACCATCATCGAATTAAATTAATCACATGAATACAGAGGGTCAGGTCTTGTATCTTGCCAAGACCAAGCTCCAATCTCACGTCTAACACCCTTCCCCGTCATCACGCCCTGAAAATAAGTAATTGATGAGTAATGCATTTCATGGATGAAATGAAAGCCATGCTTGCACATGGATGTGCTTTCATGGCGTTTACGTTCACATCAATTGTGTTTTGAAGGGAATAGCGTGATGCTCGGGTGCGCTGAGAGTGTCCAGAGAGGGACCAGCGGCAGCCCCTCTTTGGCTGCCGTCGCCAGCGCGACAAAACCTTGAATAAGGTTTTTTAATGTAGGTCGCGGATTTATCCCGACAATATATGTAAGTTAGCAAGTTTGAAAACAACATATTTACACGCAATAACACAGAATTTCAAATAAGCTCTGCAAGTTAAATTCACTGTTTCGCCCTAAAGGACGACCTACAATTTAAATCAACCTCGTTGGGTTTCGTTTCACTCTACCCAGCCTATGCAATTTGTGTTGAGGAAATACAGAGGGTCAGGTCTTGCTTCTTGCCAAGGCCAAGCACCAATCTCACGTTTAGCACCCTTCCCCGTCATCACGCCCTGAAAATAAGCAATTGATGAGTAATGTCGCGCATGGATGCGCGATAAGGCGAAACTAGGCCATGGATGGCCTATCTTCGCCGTTTACGTTCACATCAATTGTGGTTTGAAGGATTAAGCGTGATGCTCGGGTGCGCTGAGAGTGTCCAGAGAGGGACCAGCGGCAGCCCCTCTTTGGCTGCTGTCGCCAGCGCGACAAAACCTTGAATAAGGTTTCTAATCCCTCAATGAGCCAAAAGGAAACAAAGTATGCGCCTTCAATAATTAAACACCTTTTGGGCTGGGCCCAACACGCCAGCAAGCTGTGCGTCTACAATGTTTAAACACACACAAAAAAGCCGCTACATTGCTGCAACGGCTTTTTCAATTTTATAAATTCCCAATCTTTAATTGGAAATTTTAAAAATTATCAATCTCTATATGTCTCAACCGCAGGGCATGAACACACTAAGTTACGGTCGCCGTATACGTCATCAATACGTGTAACGGTTGGCCAGAACTTGTTTTTAGCTACTGCAGGCACTGGGAATGCAGCGTAAAAGCGGTCGTACGCGCGGTCCCATTCGTTACCTAACACGTCGCCTTGTGTATGCGGTGCAAACACTAGCGGGTTGTTTTCGATTGACCATTCGCCAGAAATTACTTTTTCAATTTCGCCTTTAATTGACACCATTGCTTCGATAAAGCGGTCAATCTCACCTTTTGATTCAGACTCTGTTGGCTCAATCATTAATGTGCCAGCTACTGGGAACGACATAGTTGGTGAATGGAAGCCGTAGTCTTGCAAGCGCTTAGCGACGTCCATTTCAGTAATGCCTGATAGCTCTTTAAGCGGGCGTAAGTCAACAATACATTCGTGAGCAACACGGTTGTTACGGCCACGGTATAAAATTGGGAAGTGCTTACTTAGCTCATGCGTTAAGTAGTTAGCATTAACGATAGCCATTTCAGTGGCTTGTTTTAAGCCCTCGCTCCCCATCATGGTAATGTAAGCCCATGAAATAGGTAAAATAGCGGCTGAGCCGTAAGGCGCTGCCGATACCGCACCGTTACCAATGTTAGTACCTGGTACGTTAATTACGCTGTGGTTCGGCATAAACGGCGCAAGGTGCGATTTAACACCAATTGGGCCAACACCTGGACCACCGCCACCGTGTGGAATACAAAACGTTTTATGCAAGTTTAAGTGCGATACGTCTGAGCCAATAAAGCCTGGGCTTGTTACGCCAACTTGCGCGTTCATGTTTGCGCCGTCCATGTAAACTTGGCCGCCGTGCTCATGAATAATGTCACAAATTTCGCGAATTGTTTCTTCGTATACGCCATGCGTAGACGGGTATGTGATCATGATGCACGATAAGTTTTCAGACACTTCCTCAGCTTTCGCTTTAAGGTCTGCCATGTCTACGTTACCGTTTTTGTCGCAGTTAACTACTACAATTTTCATGCTTGCCATTTGCGCTGATGCAGGGTTAGTACCGTGCGCAGAGCTTGGAATTAAACATACATTACGGTGTGCATCGCCGCGTGACTCGTGGTATTTACGAATCGCGATTAAGCCTGCGTATTCACCTTGCGCGCCAGAGTTTGGCTGTAGTGATACTGCATCGTAACCGGTAATGTTTACTAACCAGTCGTGTAGCTCGCCAATCATTATTTGGTAACCCTCTGCTTGATCTAGCGGGCAGAATGGGTGAAGGTTTGCAAACTCAGGCCACGTAATTGGGATCATCTCAGCAGTCGCGTTTAGTTTCATGGTACATGAGCCTAACGAGATCATTGAGTGATTAAGCGATAAGTCTTTGCTTTCTAGTCGCTTAATATAGCGAAGCATGTCTGTTTCGCTGTGGTAGCTGTTAAAGTTTGGATGCGTTAGTACTTCGTCGTCACGTACTAAACTTGCAGGAATTGACTCGCTGCCGTTTGCTTCAACGTCTGCTTCAACGTCTGCTGCAATAGCGTCAACACTTAGGCCATGGCCTTCGCCTAAAATAATATCAAATAACTCAGTAATATCGGCACGTGTTGTTGTCTCTGATACCGAGATTGAGTACTCGCCTTCGTGGTTTGTTGCAAAGTTTACGCCTTTTGCAATTGCACGTGCTATTACGTCGTCTTTGCTATCGCTTACTACTGTTAGCGTATCAAACCAAGTGCTGTGCTTAAGTGCAATGCCTTTAGCTTTAAGACCACTTGCTAAAATATCAGCAAAGCGATGTATACGCTGCGCGATAGTTTTTAAGCCTTGTGGACCGTGGTACACCGCGTAAAACGCTGCCATGTTGGCAAGTAATACTTGCGCTGTACAAATGTTTGAATTAGCTTTGTCACGACGAATGTGTTGTTCGCGCGTTTGCATTGCCATACGTAGTGCGTCGTTACCTAAACGGTCTTTAGATACACCAATAATACGACCTGGTAATGAACGTTTGTATGCGTCACGTGTTGCAAAAAATGCAGCGTGTGGACCGCCGTAACCCATAGGTACGCCAAAACGTTGAGCCGAACCAAGTACTACGTCTGCGCCTAGTTTACCCGGTGCTTTTAACAGTAATAAACTCATTATGTCGGCAGCAACACAGGCAATCGCCTTTTTGCTTTGTACGCCAGCAATTAGGTCAGTTATGTCTACCACTTCGCCTGATGTAGTTGGGTATTGGAACAATGCGCCAAAAATGTCGTGGTTTACGGCATCTTCTGCTTTACCTACAATTATTTCAAAACCAAACTGCTCGGCACGCGTTGTTACTACGTCGATTGTTTGTGTGTGTACGTCGTCGGCAATAAAAAAGGCATTTGCTTTTTTAGCTTTTGATACGCGTTTTGCAAGGCCCATAGCCTCTGCAGCGGCTGTTGATTCGTCAAGTAGTGATGCACTTGCTAAATCAAGACCAGTTAAATCTAGGGTCATAGTCTGGAAGTTTAATAGTGATTCTAAACGCCCTTGTGCAATCTCTGGCTGATACGGTGTGTACGCTGTATACCAACCTGGATTTTCTAGTACGTTACGTAAAATTACGTGCGGTACGTTAGTTGGGTGGTAGCCTTGGCCAATGTACGATTTGAAAACTTTATTTTTGCTTGCTACTGATTTTAAGTAGCTTAGTGTTTCAACTTCAGTACGGCTTTGTCCAACTGTTAACGGTTGCTCTAGACGAATGCTAGCCGGTACAGTTTGGTCAATGAGCTCTTGCACACTCGATACTTCTAAAGCACTTAGCATATCGCTTACTTGTGCTGGGCTTGGCCCAATATGGCGGCGAATAAAATCTTGCTTTTGCTCTAGTTCTTCAAGAGATTTGGCGTTTGACATGTGTCCAGATTCCTATGATCCAAAAAATGTGGCTACTGCTGATGGGTAAACAGCAATAACTTAAAATTCTTATGATTTAACAGCCCACTTTGTATGGAAAAGTTAACTGTAAAATCATAAAAGCCCCGATATCTAAATAAAACACGCGGGGCTTTTAGTTATCTACAAAGAATAATTATTCTTCGTCGATAGTGTGCGAGTAACCTTCAGCGTCTAATAAGTTGTCTAGCTCAGACTCGTCAGATGCTTTAATACGGAATAACCAACCGTCGCCGTAAGCGTCGTTGTTTACCGTTTCTGGTGAGTCTTCAAGTTCTTCGTTAATAGCAACAATTTCGCCACTGATAGGTGCGTAAATGTCTGATGCTGCTTTAACTGACTCTGCTACTGCACAGTCTTCGCCAGCGTCTACTTCGTCGCCAACTTCTGGTAATTCAACAAATACCATGTCGCCAAGAAGTTCTTGTGCATGCTCAGAAATACCAACAGTAAATGTACCGTCGCCTTCGTTACGAACCCACTCGTGTGAAGGTGCGTATTTTAACTCGCTAGGAATGTTGCTCATTTTATTTGTCCTTTGGTTTATATTGGGAGGATATCAATCACTGTAATTACACTGATTGATATAACCAAATTATTTAAATTATTGATTTACCGTTACGTACAAAGCTAGGCTTTACTACTTTAACGTTTACTAATTTTTTACGCATTTCTACTTGAGCTGTATCGCCTGTTGAACGTGGTACACGTGCAAGGGCTACACTAAAACCAAGTGTTGGTGAGAAAGTACCTGATGTAATAATACCTACCCCACCGTCAACAATTACTTTAGAACCGCTACGCAAAACGCCTTTTTCTTCAAACACTAAGCCAACTAGTTTGTCAGTGCTTTTTTCTGCGCGTTGCTTAACAAGCACGTCACGACCAATAAAGTCGCGATCTTCTGGTTCCCATGCAATGGTCCATGCCATGTTAGCTGCAAGTGGTGATACGCTTTCGTCCATATCTAGGCCGTAAAGGTTCATACCTGCTTCTAAACGTAGCGTGTCGCGTGCACCTAAACCAGCAGGCTTAACACCTGCGTCTAGCAGTTGTTGCCATAAATCGGCTGCTTGGTCGTTCGGTACTACTATTTCGTAACCGTCTTCGCCAGTATAACCCGTTGTGGCAATAAATAAATCACCTACTTGAACACCAAAAAATGGCTTCATACCTTCAACAGCGGCTTGTTGCTCAGCATTTAAAAGAGTGGCTGTTTTTGCTTTAGCGTTAGGGCCTTGTACTGCAATCATTGCAAACTCTGGGCGCTCTGTAACAGTTACGTCAAAGTCGCTCGATACGTTAGCTAAATGCGCTAGGTCTTTTTCGCGCGTTGCTGAGTTAACAACTAGGCGGTAAAACGTTTCACTAAAGAAATAAATAATTAAGTCGTCTATTACACCGCCTTGCTCGTTAAGCATGCCGGTGTAAAGCGCTTTGCCTGGTACGGTTAATTTTGCAACGTCGTTAGCTACTAGCTTACGTAAAAATGCTTTTGCTTGAGGCCCTTCAATATCAACAATAGTCATGTGTGATACGTCAAACATACCAGCATCGGTACGTACGCTATTGTGTTCTTCTATTTGTGAGCCGTAGTTGATTGGCATTTCCCAGCCATGAAAATCAACCATTTTTGCGCCCGCTTCTAGGTGCTTAGCATGTAGTACAGTTTTAGAAGTCATAACATTCCTTCACGTTTAAATTAACCCTGTTTAGGGCGTGGCTTAAATAGATATAAAAACAGGCAAGCATTGTTATGCTTACCTGTTGTTTGTATTCGTTATGCGGCTTCACTATGCATAAGTGCAAAACCTTGCGCTTGCATGTAGCTTTGCCATTTTTGTAATTTTTGTTGTTTAGCGACTAATACAAAGTGTTGTTCGTCGTTATTATCAATGGCGGTAATAAATACATCACCGCTTTGTGCACCGTAACAAAGTTGCGCGTCAGAAAGGCGCAAACCTGGTGTTAATTTAAAAGCATTTACTAGGGTGTCAAATGCATTGCTACCGCTTAGAGTAAAAGTAGCTAGGTCGGTTCGCATTACATAATCGATATCAAAACGAAGTTGTTGCTCATTTATAAGCGCTTGTAATTGAAGGCTTGCGCTGTGTGGCAGAACGAATCTAAACGCAGTTTCGCTAAAGTAATAAACAGCAAAGCTGTAGTCAGAATTATAGTCGCCATCAAGCGTGCCTTTTAAGCCTAAACCGCTGGCGGTAAGCTTAGTTAAATCAAGGCCTAAAATAGAACTTAAAAATACACTGGTTTCGGTGCCACTAAAATCCATTACAACATTGCTGCTGTTTGCTTGCAAAGCGTTAGTAACCGCACTACTTGCGTTGCTGTGGCGGGCAAACATTATTGGGTTAAAAGTCATAACAAACACCTGTGTATTTTCAATGCTAAAAGTATATTGCGCGAGGTGTGTAACAACAAATTGTAATTATTTATCAATTGATAAATAATACTTATATATATAGCCATATAAATTGTAATTATAAATATGAAAAACATATCAACCGACAGTTTACGCACCTTTGTAATGGTAGTTGAAGTGAGTGGTTTTGCTAAAGCAGGCGACTTACTTGGCCTATCGCAACCTGCGGTAAGCCTACAAATAAAACGTTTAGAAGATGTGCTTGGCTATAAACTATTTAAAAAACAAGGACAGCGCCAAGTATTAAACCAGTACGGCGAGCTATTACTGCCTATGGCAAAGCAGATGATGCAGCACAACGATGCTATTTTGCAGCAGTTCACCTCAGAAAACATTGCAGGTAAAGTGCGCTTAGGTATTCCGAGCGAATTTGCAGCGCGTATTTTACCCTCAATTATTGGCGACTTTGTGGCACTCTACCCAGAGGTATCGTTAGAAGTTAAATCGCGTTTAAGTAAACATTTGCTTTCGGCCTCAAGGCAAGATCAGTTTGATTTAGTGCTGGCGCTAAATGAGCGTCTCTGCTCTGAAAAATTCCCTATTTTTATGCAAGACAAACTCGTATGGGTAGGCGATTTATCACTTGCACAAAACGACGTGGTTACGCTAGTTACCGCACCAGAGGGGTGTATTTATCGTCGCCGTGCTACTGATGCATTAAAAAGTGCAGGTATAAAATACCGAATTGTCTATAGCAACGCCGATTTAACCGGTCTTATTGCCGCGTTAAAAGAAGGCTTAGGTATTACGGTACTTGCTAAAAGCACAGTACCGAGTGAGCTTAACTATCAAGTTCAAACCAAGCATTTACCTGCTCTTGGTAATATTGGTATTAGTTTGGTTAAAAGTTCGGGCGAGTCGGAAAATGCAGTAGATAAACTTGCTGAGTTTATCGCACTGCGTTTAGGCTAACACCAATAAACGTAACAAATTGAAAAACAAAACAAATTAACAGTAATCACATCTAAACCAGTTAATATAAAGCGCTTAAAAGTAAATATACCTAGTTCAAACTTTATAACTAGTTAAGTAATTACAAACTGCTACAAAAGAAATAATTTAGTTAACTAAGTTGCATAAGTAGGTGTTTTTAGTTCTAAAAAACTGAATCATTAAATAGTTAATAACATTGATTCGTATTCGTTAACGTGTTCCAATTACGCCAATTTGGATAATTGACATAATTAGGAACACAATGAACCCTAAATTTTTAGTATCTACCCTAGCAACTGCGGTTGCTTTGTCTTTTAGTGCTACTGCAATAGCAAAAGACACCAGCAATAAAGAACAACGCTTTGAACAAATTACCGTTATTGGTTCACAACAAGCAATAAACGATATTCCTGGTTCGGCTACGTTTATTTCTGAAGAAGAGCTTCAAAAATTCCAGTTTACCGATATTTCTCGCGTTTTAGCGTCTGTTCCGGGCGTTTACGTGCAAGAAGAAGATGGCTACGGCCTTCGTCCTAATATTGGTATGCGCGGTACAGGTACTGGCCGTAACGATAAAATATCAGTAATGGAAGACGGTGTGTTAGTTGCACCAGCGCCATATTCGGCACCTTCTGCTTACTACTTCCCTACTATGGGTCGTATGGAGTCTATTGAAGTATTAAAAGGCGCAGCCTCAGTTAAGTACGGCCCTCGTACTACAGGTGGTGTTTTAAACTTACTTTCGCGCAGCTTACCAACTGAGCCAAATAGCTCAAAAGGTATGGTAGATGCAGCCCTTGGTAGCGACGGTTACTACAAAGGCCACGCTTACTTTGGTAAAGAAAAAAATAACACAGCGGGTTTAATTGAAGTATTTACTTACGGCGCAGATGGCTTTAAAGAGCTGCCAGTAGGCAATGACAACACCGGTTTTGAAAAAACAGATTTACTATTAAAGTTTGGCCACACGTTTGGTCAAAACGATGCGCATAATCTTGAGCTAAAAATTAAGTACTCTGACGAAACATCAGACGAAACATACATGGGCTTAACTGACGAAGATTATAAACAGAGTCCTTACCGTCGTTATGCTGCATCGCAAAACGATGAAATGAATACGCGCCACAACGCATATCAACTTAACTACGCGTACCGTTTTGGTGATGGCTATGAGTTTTTAGCAACCGCTTACTTAAACGATTTTCATCGCAACTGGTACAAAGCCAGCAAAGTAAGCGAAAGCTACCTTGAGCAATACAGCGAATTTGAAGCAAACCCGACAAGCGAAGGCATTGAAGGTATTGGTGTTAAAGCTAATAATCGCGATTACCAAGCTAAGGGTATTCAGTCTGAATTACATATTCCGGCAGGCGATCATTACATCACTGTTGGTGTGCGTTACCACGAAGACGAGATGGATCGTTTTCAGTGGGAAGACAAATACACACTTAATCAAGACCTAAGCTTAACGCTTACAGAGCAAGGCGTTCCGGGCTCTGATAGCAACCGCGTAGATAGTGCCGAAGCAAGCACCTTGTTTATTCAAGACGAGTGGACAATTGATGCATTAGTAGTAAGTGCTGGTCTTCGATATGAAGACATTACTATTACGCGTGAAGAGTGGTCTAAATCAGATCCAACGCGCAGCAACGGTTTAACTAAAGATGTGTCGAACGATACCGAAATTTTAGTTCCGTCGTTAGGTGCTACTTACACGCTTAACGAAAACGTAACGTTACTTGCGGGCATTCAAAAAGGTTATGCGCCAGCAGCACCTGGTAATGCAGACCAAGAAGAAGAAGAAAGCGTAAACATTGAGTTTGGCTCTCGCTTCAACATGGATAGCTTTAGTGGTGAAATAATTGCCTTTTATTCTGACTACGACAACATGCACGGTAACTGTACTGCAGCGGTTGGTTGTAGCGACGACAACATTGGCGACCAATACAACTACGGTGAAGTAGAAGTAGCAGGCTTTGAATTTAGTGCAGCACGTACGTTTGCAACTGATACAGCTATGTTCCCAGTTAAATTAACATACACCTACACAGACTCTGAGTTTAAAAACGATTTTGATTCAGAAATTTGGGGCGCGGTAGAAAAAGGCGATGCAATGCCTTACGTACCAGAAAACCAAGTAGCGTTATCGTTAGGTGCAGAGTTTTCTGCGTTTGTAGTTAACAGCCAAATACGTTACGTATCTGATGCGCATGCTAACTTAACTGAGTCGGGCTTAAACGCAATTGATAGCCGCGTAGTATGGGATTTAGCCGCTAAATACTTAATCGATGAAAATCAAAAAGTATACCTAAGCGTTGATAACTTGTTTGATAAAACATACGTTGCTAACCGTTCAAACGGTGGCATTCAACCAGGTAAGCCGCGTACTGTACAGATGGGCTACACATACTCATTCTAAATTAAAAGCTGGTTAAACGGTTCACTAACAGCGTTAATAATTTTTTATGTAAGAACACTACACATCTAAATTATTGCCTTGTTATTAAACCGTTTACCTGCGCTTTGTATAGGAGAAATGGTTCACTAGCTGCGTTAAAAATAACTCATATAAGAACAACTATATTTCGTTATTTTTGCCTTGCTATAGAGTTATTTTCCTATCGCTATAATAGAGCATCAATTCAGTACAATTGGTGCAAAGTTAAAAGCGTAAATTACAGACAC
>NZ_BADY01000024.1:0-109175 GCF_000241185.1 Pseudoalteromonas sp. BSi20495 | reverse complement strand
GAGGATATAGACAGCTCCCTTATAAAAACTTTATTAAATAACGAACCTGGTGGTTGGGAGCCATCACAAGAAAGCCATAGTGTTATTCAGTTAACCAAATTATTTTATGCGCTGTTACAACGTGCACCAACAAAAGCGGAATTAACATTTTTTGCTTATGCGCAACAATTAGGCGTAGAAAATATTGAGCTTATTAACGCTTTTTTAAGTTCAGATGAAGGCTTAGTACACTTACCGTTAACGGACACTAATACTTTATTTATAAATAAGTTGTATACACTGTTATTTGATAGTGAAAGCCCTATCGTTAATTTTAAAACTAAAGAGCAGTGGTTAGCTGAGTTAAATCAAGGTTTAACTCGTGCCGCCTTAATTAATGAGCTTATTTCTTCAGCTAATCGTTTTGATATAATTGCGCATAATACAGTTTTTTACTTTTATGATTTTTGTTTAAGCTCACGTAACTGCCAATATGAAACTGATTCTGATGGTGATAATTTATCTGACGAAGTGGAAATTTTATTAGGGCAAAATCCCCTTGATCCAAGAGATGGGTTAAACGGCAAACCAAGCCTAGGCTATTCAGATCTCACTTTAGGACAATATGAACTTAATTTTAACTACCCTGCCAATACTTCTTTCTATGAGTTAAGCCAATCAACAAACTCGCAAAGTGAACGTTTATTAGCGTCGGTTACTGGTAATAAGTATGCTATCAATTTGGCTAATGGCGAGTACCAATTTTGGGTTAAAGCATGTATTGAAGTTACGCTCAGAACAGGTCAAGTCACAAAACAATGTTCATACAGTTCAGATCCTGTGTCCATATTAGTTGAAAACAGTGTACAAGAGCTCCCAATTCAAGTCGCATTGAATGAGTCAATAGCTGCTAAAAATTGGCCCGATGACGATGTACTTAATGCATCAGCCATGCTTTCACCTACATTAGGCAGCTTTAGAGTAACAGAAAATGGCACCGCTAATTATACAATACCTATTTCGTTACCTTCGGGGATTGCAGGAGTTCAACCTGAAGTTGCTCTTACATATGACTCGCAGACACCTGAGACATCAATAGGCCTGGGTTGGGGCATCAGTGCTGGCTCTTCAATTAGCCGGTGTCGTCAAACTGTGGCGCAAGATGGTCAATTTACGGGGTTAACATTTACAGATACAGATAGATACTGCTTAGATGGGCAAAGACTTATTTTATCGAATGATAACTATGCTGAAGGCGAAGTAGGCGCTATCTATAAAACTGAGATAGACAATCAACTATTAATTACTATTGTGAATAACTCAGCAAACAACAAAAAAATGTTTGTTGTTGAAGGTAAAGATGGCAGTAAAAAATATTATGGTGGTACAACAAACTCTGAAGTGTCAATTTCAGAGCATGAAATACTAACCTGGAATATCCGTAAAGTTTACGATAATTTAGAAAACGACAATACTGCAATTTACTATAGCTATTCTGATCATGATGAGTTTGGAGCAGGAGAAAAGGCATTAAAGGAAATTAACTATAGTGGTAACCGTATTGAATTTAAATACGAGTCAGGTGATATAAGAAGCCAAGCATACGTAGGTGGCAGCGAATTTACATCTCGCGCGCAACTTAATGCTATTAATGTATACAATCATAACGACAAGTTATTATTTGATTATGCTTTAACGTTTGAAAGTGCTGAGAATGGCGTACGCTTACTCAAAAGCGTTGCGCAGTGTGCTAGCGATATTTGTAAAAAGCCTATTGAATTTACATACAATGATTTTAACAACAATTTAAATTTTGATGCCCGTGAAAGTGTATTTTATGCAAGCTCTGGCAACAAACTTGCAGCCGTAACTCAAATAGACACACAAGGTGACGGTAAGCCAGAACTAGCAACATTAGAGCGAGTTAATGGTGAAGAGTACTTATTATGTTTAACATTCACTGACGGTACTAACTCTGAAATTTGTAAAACAATCCATCGGGCCCATGGAGCAGACATTGTACAAATGATGGCGGTTGATCCGCAAAGCGATGGTAAACAAGCGCTTTGGGTCAATATGCGTGATAAACATGCGCGTGACACCGACTATTACTGGAATCAATACAATTTTACTGAGGGTAATAATGCATTAGATTACAGTTCATTGCCATTAACAGGCACAGATAGATACATGACAGATATTAGGCTTGGCGATTTAGATGGTGATGGCTATGCTGATATTATTCACAAAAAGGGCAGTGATGACGAAAAACTTTATGCACGTTATTGGGATCAGGACACACAAAGCTATTCGGTTAAAGTTGGCTTAGGAGTAATAACCCATAACAATGAGCGTATTGGTAGAACAATAAGCTATCAGCGTAACTTAGTTGAAGACGACACACCGTGGTATATGCTGGATCTGAACTTTGATGGCTTAGCAGATATACTAACACTAGGCTGTAGCAGCCATAAGTGTGATGGCAACAGTGAAGTAGACCAGATTTTAGCTTATAAAAATACCAATAATGGCAGCGACTTAGAGCAAGTAATAATCCGAAACGGTAAGGCCAAGCATCTACAGCCTAACGATTTTAACGGCGATGGTTTAGTTGATTTGTTATTTTATGATATAAACGACGACAACTGGAAAATCCTACTTAATGAGGGTAGTCAAGAGCTTACATTTACCCAAGTGTTTAGGTTAGGAGGTATGAGCGAACATATTGCGCCTCTTAGTATTGATATTAATCGCGATGGTAAGCTCGAGTTATTCTTTAAAGAAGATGATACAAGCTCGTGGACTGCATACCAATGGGACCCATCACTTAAATCTTTCGTTCGTAATACTGAGTTGGGATTCAGTACCGCTGGTATTGATTACGAAAAAGGTGATTATGCTTATTTTTCAGATTATAACCACGATGCGGTGCCTGATATTTTCTTTAAAAACGGCCATACAATAGAAGTTAAATACAACTTAAACGAAGTATTTAGCCAAGGTATGCTTAGTGAAATAAGCCAAGGTTATGACAGTAAAACGGTTATAGACTATGGGTTAATGACAGACCCTCAGGTATACAGCAAATATAATTTAGAAAATGCAGAGCAATACCCAACGGCAAGCGAAAACGAATCAGCCGCTGCTGATAGGGCTCTATATGATGAACAATATCTAAATGTTAGCGATCTAATCAGTGCATCGCCACTAGTTAAAACTGTAACTACAGACAGTCCCAGTACATCTTCACCTGGTGAAACGTTATCAGTAGATTATCAATATGCAGGTGCTAGGTTACAATTTGGTGGTCGTGGTTGGCTGGGCTTTAGAAAGCTCACGACTGAAACCGAAAAAGACGGTTACACATTTGAAACAAACACTTATTATCGCCAAGCATTTCCATTTGTAGGTATGCCAGATAAAACTGAAAAGTATATGGTGTCTGGCAGCAGCCGAACATTATTAAGCTCAGCGTCTAATACTTATACAAATGTGACATCTACTAATTCAAACAACTTACTTAGTTATCAAGTGTATAACGCAAATACTAAAGAGTGTTCAGCACGTATAGACACCGATTTAACCGTGAGCAGTTATAACTGTACCGTTACAACAACAGTGCAAGATGAACATGCCAATGTATCTGAATTAACAGTAAATAAATATGAGCAAAGTACCGGATTCCTAGAGTCGCTTAGTTCTGGCGTTTCACTTTCATCTGTAGCTACAGTAAACACATATGGGACAAGTGATTTTGATAAACGTTTTGGTCGCCTTAGTGCTACTACGGTTACGCATAGTCAGCCAGACCATGCGCCAGTCAACCGTAATACTGAATTTACTTACTACCCAAGTAACCATAAAAACAAAGGAATGCTTAAAGATGAAATCGTTATGCCGCAAAGCGGATGCGATAGCTATCTAAAAACAACCCATATCTATGATTCACTAGGTAATGAAACTGCAATACAAACAGCAAACTCTCCAAGTTGTGATGGCGTAGCGGGTCAAAAGTATCAAACACGCAGTAAAACCTCTACCTTTGATAATGAAGGGCGTTATGCAATATCTACCGAAAATACTTTATTCATCGAGCAAACAGTTAATACTCGTAACGAATTTGGACAGCCTACTGAAGTAACCGATGTTAATGGCACCAAAGCGTTCTTTCAATATGATGTATTTGGTAGCAAAGTATCGAGTTACAGTGCAACAGGCGCACAAACCAGTACGTATATGAGTGAATGCGATAGCAGTAACTGTATTGCACAAGTTAATAAGTTGGTTAATGGTGAGTTAGTTGAAAAGCAATATATTGATAAAGCTGGGCGCACCACCGCGGCCAGTAAAATTACTGTCTTGGGTGATTGGTTAACCGCCTCTACCCACTATGATAAATACGGTCGTTCACTTAGCCAAACATCACCAGGTATGCAGGCAATTACCAGCCGCTATGATGTGTTTGATAGGCCAACACAAATTGATGATCCAAACTCAAATATTACCACTACGTATGAGCTGTCAGGATTGACAGAAACTGTCACCTTAACTGGCGATATACCACAGAGTACGCAAATTAAAACGACAGTGAATAACGCACTTGGGCAAAAAGTTTCGGTTACCGATAACGCAGGTAATATATTAACTTATACCTACGATGTGTTAGGTAATTTAAAAACCGTGCATTCATCGGCCGATAATCAAATATTATCAACAATTGAATACGACACGCTAGGTCGTAAACAATCAATGAATGATAAAGACCGTGGTAACTGGCGATACACCTATACCGTCTTTGGTGAGCTTAAAACACAAACCGATGCGCGAGGTGTTGTTACAACTAATACCTACGACATCCTTGGTCGAAAAACAAATCAAACGGTCACGGGTGAGCAAACTAGTCAATGGTTGTTCGGTACAGGCACTAACGCCCATCGTTTAGTATCTGAGAGTATTGGCAATGAATGGCAAAAAAATTACTACTACGATAACTTTGGCCGTGGGGTAGCCAGTTTAACCAATGTTGAAAGTGCCCTTAATTGTACGAGTATGGTGGCCTTTAACACCCGTAGTAACGATTTACGTTACACAGATACACGCCTTAACGACCCACTCACTAGTCGTTGTGTAATACAACAAACAAACTACGATGAGTTTGGCAGACCTTTGCTTAGTTTTGATGATTATCGCCGTAATACTGCGGGTGAATATACAGAAGCACGCGGAATACTCACCACTTATCAAAACGGCCAAGTACTTAAACGCCAAGAAGCCCGCGAAGGCGTAAACTTTGGCCGAGTGTATTACCAAGTAAATGCTCTTAACGATCGTGGCCAAGTAATTGGCTACAATAAGGGCCAAGAGTTGATGACCGTTAGCTACGACGACGCAGGGCATGTATCAGGCATTAGTACAGGCACCGACTATATTCAAGCCGACAGTTATAGCTTTGATGGTATGGGTAATTTAACCTCTCGTCATTTAAGCGCATCGCAACAACAAACCTTTGCTTACGATAACCTTAACCGTGTTACTACGGTCGATGGCCAAGATGTTTATAGCTATGCTGATAACGGTAATTTAGAGCTTAAAGACGGTTGGGAGCAGCGCTATAACGAAACGGCAAATTCACCGATTCATGGCATAACCAGCCGCAGTAAAGGCACCATGACCGAAACCTTTGGTTATGATGAAAACGGTAACCAAACTTGGGCGAAGAAAAACGGCACTAACTGGCGAGAAGTGACCTACAGTGGCCGTAATAAAGCGACAGAAATTAGTATTAATGGTAAATCGGCTTACTTTAACTATGATGCTAATAACCGCCGCTATAAACGTGTCGATGCAGAGCAAACGATTTATTATGTAGGTGCGTTAGAGCTAACGGTTAATCACACGCTCAATAATGATCAATATATCAAGCGTTATATTGGTAATGACGCCATGCAAACCTATTACGCTAATGGTAATGCCAGCATAAAGTGGCTGTTTACCGATCATCAAGGCTCTATTACCGCCATTACTGATGACAGTTTTAAGTTACTTAAGCGCTTTGCCTACGATGTATTTGGTCAGCAATCAGAGATTGCCCCCACTGCACTTGAAGCTGAGTTATATTATGCTCTGCCAAGTCGTTTAAGTGCATTTAATGCCATTACCAGCAATACCCGTGGTTATACAGGTCACGAACAAGTGATGCTTGATGGTGACAACCGAGTGATCCACATGAATGGCCGTATTTACGACGCCGGCACCGGCCGAATGATGCAAGCAGATCCCGTCGTACAAGCGCCGAGTAATTTACAAAACTACAACGCGTATAGTTATGTTTTAAATAATCCGTTGAGTTATACCGACCCGAGTGGGTATTTTATAAAAGCTCTAACTAAAATTGCTGGTTTTATTGCGGGTGGATTTCTTGGTGGTCTTGTTGCTCACCAAGCTAGTAAATGGATTTCAAACAGCCAAACATTAACTCAGTTAACAATTGGAGCTGTAGGTGTTTTTACTTCTATTGTGTGCGGGCCATGCAGCATTGGTTTTACCGCACTTGCTACATCACATTTAACCTATTATAAAACAGGTAGTACTAGCATGGCGTTGCAAGCAGGTTTAACGGCTGGCGCTACTGCTGCAGTATTTTATGGGATTGGGCAGTATTTTAAAGGTTTATCAGGTGATAATCTATTAGCAGCAAAACATGGCGTCGGCTCTACAACCTATGATTTTGGAGGGCTTTCCCTGACCGGAGGACAAATAGCAGGACAAATCACTGCCCATGCAGTTGCTGGTGGGGTTATAGCGGATTTACAAGGTGGTAAATTTGGTCATGGATTTTTTGCTGCGGGTGTAACTAAAGGGGCAGGAGGCCGTTTCTTACCCGGAGGCAATGATTTAACCGCAAGTCAAATTGTTCAAGGAACTGTTGCTTCAGCCGTTATCGGTGGTACTGCATCTGTTATTTCCGGTGGGAAATTTGCCAATGGCGCTAGGACTGCTACTTATCAGTATTTGTTTAATCAGTGTTTGTCAGGAGGCTGCAGTTTCAATAATGAAAGAGAAGCAGGTCAATATGCTGGAGCTATAGATAAGGAAATTGATCGGATAAATGGCATGAACAGGGAAGAGTTAAGGAAAATGCTAATCAGCTTGAATGTTGACGTTACTAAACTACGAAGTGCTAATATGTTGAATATTTATAAAGCTAGTATGATAAATAGTCTAAGTTTATATAAAGTTCAAGCAATGGGATATATAGCTGGTAATAATACAGGGTTAAGTCTACCTAACAGTCTAAATGTAACCGGCCTGGCTCTTTCTGATTTAGGATATCGTTCATTAGGTGCCTCTTTTGGGGCCGCTGGAACCGCATGGTCTTTAGCCCCAGTCATTTCAGGTTTTTTGGGGATTGATGATAATATAAATGCTAAGTTTTATTACAAATGCACAAATATATGTAATTCAGGGGTAATAGTAGATGGAAATTAATAAGTTAATGCGATTAGCTTTGCTCACTGTTCTATTTTCTTCGTTTACTACTTATGGTAAAGCCTTGGATAGTTTAGGGTGTGGGTGGTATATACCAACAGCTTACTCTGAAAATGAAGATGGAAACGGTTATTTTGAAAAAATTGACAAAAAACATAGTTTAACGGTAACAAGGCAAAGTACTATTTTTAGTGATGAATTATCCAATAAAGAGTGGGTTGTCGGTATGTTCGATACAAGTTTTATTAGTAGATTTAGTTATAAAGATTACCTTGTCGAAACTTATAAAAAAGATTATGGATTTGGCATTGCTTATTTAGTAACTGTAGTTGAATACTCAAAAGAGAACGAAATCTTAGTTTTTTTAAATCTAAGTTTAAATGATTTAATATATGCGACAAAAAGTTGTTTAATATTGCCAGATGATTTACTGGATTTGTATAAGAAGAACGATTATGAAATTAAAAAGCTTAATGAAGTAGTAAAGAAGAAATTAACAAGAATATAGTGTAAAAAGGTATTCCCTTTTGCCATGATAGTTATTTTTAATAAGGATTTTAAATAAAATGTTTTTAAGAGTGTTTATATTTATTAATGTTTTATTTTCTGCTAATGCAATGGCAGCTGTTGGAAAAGGCCATGTTAGTGGAAAAATCACGAATATTACCAGTATTAGTTCAGGGTTGCTTGTGCGTATTAATGCCAACGAAGTACCTGAACATTGCACAAGTGGCCGAGTGTGGATGCAAATTAAGCAAGAAAATACAGCAATGACCTCATTGACGCTGACTGCTTGGACATTAAAACGCGGTGTAACGGTTTATACCTCGGCAGATAGCAGTGGTTATTGCCGGGTTATTCAAGTTGATCCTTATGAAAATTAAAGGGGTCAAATCTTGACTTCAGACATCAAGAAATAAAATAAAGGGGAGCAACTCTTTCTTATTTCCTTTTTGTCATAATAGTTATTTTTTCTGGCTCAATTGCTGCTAACAAAATGCCTGAATATTGCACTGTTGGCCGTGTATAAATGAGAATTAAACAAGTGAATGCTGTAATTACTATTTAGCACTTACTGCATAAATATTAAAATGTATTTGACTGCTCATTTTTCGATTTAGCCCTGAAACGACTGCCAGCTTATTCAGTATATTATTATAAATTTTGAGTTGTTTTAAATTAGAAGGGAGTGTAAATGAAAATAATAACAACTACGGTGATGCTTTATATTTTTTTATTATTCACATCGCAAGTTATTGCTAATGAAACTTCGCCTAAAAGTACTATAAAGCGATTTATTTCTTATTCTGATTACGGAAGTGGTGATGTATTTGTCTCACTTGAAAATAATGGCTCTATATGTAATTACGGTTATTATCTAAATAAAGAAAACCAAGGCTTTGAAGCTAATTACAGTATGTTACTTTCAGCTTATCACGCAAATAGCAGTGTTAAATTAATTGGCTTGGACACAGATGAAAAATGGCAAGGATCTAGCGCTACTGTTTGTCAGCTTTACTCCGTAGAGTTAGCCAAATGAAATATTATAAATATAAGTGAAAATTCTGGTTAAATTTACAGTATTTATACCCTTAAATTAATATTTAAGATTACTTTATTTTTTTGTAGTGAAATTAAAACTAATTGTTTTCGGAAAAAGGTTTCAATTACCTATAAAAATAAATAGCTAGTATAGTAATTAAATATAAGGTTAATTGAAGTTGATTTTTAATAAGGATAACAATGAAAAGTTTTTACATACTAGGTCTATTTATATTTTCGTTTTTTTCCACAAACGTATTAGCGAGCTTCCACTGTACAGTAGATGTGCAAAGAGTGCTTGTGTATGCAACTGGGGGAATTAATATTTTACATACTGGGCGTGGTGACTTTACCAATATCTGTAACTTAAATAGCGATTGGAAAGGTGTTAAGCCTTTAACTTGCGCAATGTGGACTAGCTTACTGCAAAATGCCCAAGTTAATGAACAAAAGGTAATTTTTTATTATCCTGATGAGGGTAGCTGTAAAGAGTTAGCAACTTATAGCAGCACTCCTGCACCTGTATATATAGGAATAATAAAGTGATAAAAATGAAAGTTGTATTTATTTTACTCGTCATCGCTATATTTTCATCAACTTCTAAAGCGGGCAGTATTGGTTTTGGTAAAGTCGCCGGCATTAAACAGTATGATTTTAGTAGTACCCAGAATATTAAAGTATTTTTAAATTCTGACGCTACGTTAATTGATGAAAACTGTGTTGAGAAACAACGCGCATATGGTGTAATTTCACCATCAAAACACGATCCCAAAATTATTGATAGAATGTTGAGTTTGATCACAACAGCTTATGTTGCAAATAAGAAGATCCGATTGCATAGCGAAGAGAGTTCATGTGAAGTCGATTTAGTGTCTTTACAAGAAGATGTTTTTTAAGCTAATACAAAAGAAGTAGGAAAGTCATGAAATATTTAATCGGATTATTGTTTACAATTTTCGCTTTTGATGGTGTTGCAGACACCTCAGCTAAGATTGAAAAGATACTTATGTATGAGCAAGGAAATCTAGTGTATGTATATCCTGAAGGAGGGGTTGATAACCCTCCTTCCTGCCATGGTGCTAATGGTGATTATTTATCATTTAGAATGTCTCGTCCTATGGCCAAAGAATATTTGAGCCTCCTTATGATGGCTTTTGTTACACAAAAAGAAGTTGTATTCAAAACTGAGAGAAAGTGTGTAGATCAATCAGTTTCAGAGACTATTAGATACTTAACAGTTATTAGATAATTTATTTAAAATTAAAAGGGAATTTAATGTTGTCAAAGAGACTTTCGATTATTGGTCTTTTTATTTTTTCAGTAGCTTTTGCTTGTGAACTAGTGCAGAGCTATAGGGGATAAAACTTGACTTCAGGCATCAAAAAAAATAAATGGGAGCATTACTGTTGTCCCTATTTATATAAGGACAATCAAATGAGAATCATACTAACTTTACTTCTATTTATTACGTTTTCATCAAAAGCGATGGATACGCGAGGGTACTATCAAATAAGCCAAATTTATTCGTGGGGAGATTATGTGCAGGGAACCTTTAAAATTATTTTAAAAAGTCAAAATGAATCAACGCAAAGTGTTTGCCCTGCCGGTTTTTGGTTAGATGGAGCAAATGATAAAAACAGTGCCATGTATAGTACTGCCCTTGCTGCTTATCATAGTAATACAAAAGTAAAAATATATGCTGATGAGAGCCAAGATTGGAGCGGATTAAGTTCGAAAGAATGTAAATTAAAATTGATTGTTTTAGAGCCAAAATAAGGATATTTATGAAAAAGTATTTGATCATTTTTACCGCTTTTATTTCGTTAAATTTAATAGCCGCACCCACTTGGCATACAGCCAAAGTAGAAAAGGTTTACCCTCTGGCTGATGGTGGCCTTGTTTTGACCTTCAACACTGATAACGCAACATGTAAAAATGACAGTAACCCAAAATATTATTATGTGCTGGAAGGTAAAAATGGTGTTACTAAGGAAGCAATTGCTAACTTTATGTCGGTTGCACTTTTTGCTGGCTCTTCAAACAAAGCGTTGACTATAAATTTTGATAATGAAAGTACCAGCTGCGATATTAATAGGTTATTCGTTAAATTTTGATCTATGCAAGAAGTAGCTTCACATTTCAGGACAAGACAGTTCTACAAATAAAAAAGGAAATTCAATGTTAACAAAAACACTTGCGATTAGTGGTCTTTTTATTTTTTCTTCAGTAGCTTTTGCTGGTGAGCTTGTAAAGGGAGCTACAATTTTAGAAGTAGCAAGTAGTGCAAGTAATAAGGATGTTTTTTACATTAAACTATCAGGTGGCACCGGGCCATGCGCTAATGGCTCCATAATATTTCCTGCTGCTAAATCTCAATCTAAAGAATCTCATAATCAAGCTTTTTCTATCGCTCTAGCAGCGGTAACTTCTTCTCGAAAAGTTAGAGTTCATAACTACGAGAATGATAGCTGCTATGGTGCGAATTTTATAGGTATCTACTCTCTATAAAGCTCTACTAAATGTAAAAGCAGTAATTTACTGCTTTTATCCACTATCTATTCTATTGCTAACTATTATAAAGAAATATATGCCAAAACATTTTATAGCTACACTCTTAATAGTACTTTCTTTTAATTTAAATGCTAATAATAGCTTTGAAGAAGGAAAGGTAACTAAAATAATTTTGCACGATTGGGGGCGGGTTCTTGTTTATCTAGATAAAGGTATTACTACTAAAGAGGATTGCGAGCGAAAAATTTTTTTAGTATTAAATAAAAATAATCAACACTTTCAGGAGATGTATTCTTCATTGCTAGCTGCATATCATGCCAGCAGTAAAGTTAGTGGTTGGGTTAATACGTGCGATCCTAAGCATAATTCGCCAGTACTTACACGCTTAGACTTACTGCCTAAATAGTGTGTAAATTTTAGCGCTGCTTTTTATACGGTTAATATTACTCTAAATATATCCTGTAAGCTGTGTTACATGAGTTTTATTCAAGAAAGTCTACTCTCACTTTAGTTTTAGATATTTTTGCTGTGAGTAGAATACTCAACGCCATTTCTGTATTTGTATATTCAGGCTTAAAGCGCACTTCAGTACAATTACACTTATTGTTACTATCTCTTAAAGATGCGTAAATTGTACCATTAGCATCGTCTAAACCGGTAAACGTAACGGTATTGTTATTTTGAACACACTTAGCATGAACTGTACTGGCTAAGCACAATGTAATTAAGCTAATGGCTAGGTTAAATTGTTTCATTTATATCATCCTTGAGTGTCTACTAAAGACGTTAGTTATTAGTCAATTGTAAATATAAGCTGTAGTATTGTAAACACACAAAAAGCTGCAATGTGCAGCCTTTTTTAAGTGTTAAGCAACAATTTACTCGTTAAGCGTCTTGCTTGGCTTCTTCTTCACTAATTTGTTTTAGTGCTTGAATGAATGAGTCGCTTGGTTGTCCGCCAGTAAGTGCATATTTATCGTTTATGATAAACGTAGGTACTGACGTAATACCCATCTGTTTGAAGTTGTCTTGCTCTTGGCGTACGTCTTGTACATATTTGTCTGAATGTAGAATACCGCGCGCAGTTTCTTTATCAAGACCTACTTTTTCAACAACGTCGAGCAACGCTTCTTCTTGGTTTAAGTATTTTAAATCTGTGAAGTGCGCTTCAAAAAAGGCGAGTTTTAATTCGGTTTGCTTACCTTCTTCACGTGCCCACATTAATAAACGATGCAAATCAAAGCTGTTGATCATGATGCGTTTGCCATCAAAATTAAAGGTAAACCCAGCACGCTGACCGGCTTCGAACATGTTTTTACGATTTTCGTCGCCTTGCTCTTCACTTAGGTTGTACTTTTGCATTAAATGTTCGTTTAAGTCTTGACCTTCAATTGGCATATCTGGGTTTAGTTCAAAAGGATGCCACGTAATATCTGCGCTCATTTCGTCTTTGAGTTGCTCTAGTGCAGTTTCTAGGTTTTTATAACCCACTACACACCAAGGGCACATTACGTCTGAGACGATATCAATTTTAAAGTTTTTCATATTTATCCTTTTGAGGATTGCTTTGGTATAACAGGGGATATTGGGATGAACTGCACTTTATCAATACCAAACTAAAAAGAGCAGCTAAACAGCTGCTCTTGAAGGTATTCAATTTTAAGCGTTAAGCCCAAATGGGTCGTCAATGCTATAACTTGGTTGTGTAAACCAATGAGGGCCGTTGTCGGTCATGTAAAAATGATCTTCTAAACGCACGCCAAATTCATCGGGTATCACTAACATTGGCTCGTTACTAAAGCACATGCCTGGGGCAAGTGGGGTTTTATCACCGCCAACTAAGTATGGCCATTCGTGAATATCTAGCCCAATGCCGTGCCCCGTTCGGTGTGGGCAACCCGGTGTTTGGTACTGCGGGCCTAGCCCTTGCGCTGCTAAATAGTTACGTGCGCCCGCGTCAACGTCTTCGCACGTAGCACCAATTTTAGCTGCATTAAATGCCGCCATTTGCGCAGCTTTTTCATGATCCCAAAACATACGCTGGCGCATTGTTGGTTCGCCAAATACATAGGTACGGGTTATATCTGATAGGTAATCGTGTACTTTACAGCCGGTATCAATTAGTACCATATCGCCTTTTTTAAGTATTTGGGCATCTTTAACACCGTGCGGGAAAGACGTTGCAACACCAAATAAAACAATACAAAAATAGTTACCTGGCGCACCTACTTTTTGGTGTGCTTGCTTAATAAAGGCTTCTACTTCGGTGGTGGTTATTCCCTCATAAAGCATACTTGCTGTGGCTTGATGTACGGCTAAGGTCATGTCCATCGCGCGTTGCATTAAGCTAAGTTCATGAACTGATTTATGCATGCGGCAATGCGCCGTTACAGGCTGTGCATTTATGAGTGTTAAACCCGTTTGCGCTTTATTAATGCCGTCGAATATAAAAAATTGTGCGCTTTCATCAATGCCAATGGTTGCGTTTTCATTAATGTTTAGTTTTTTTAGTACTTCAACAAAAAGTGTATAAGGGTTTTCGTGTTCTTGCCACCCATGAATAGGCCCCTCTATTACTTTAAACCCGTTTAGTGAACCAATTTCGAAATAAGGCGCAATGTATTGTACTTCACCAAGGGCGGGTAATATTGCGCCAACCATGCGTTCGCTCGCGTACCATTTCATACCTGTAAAGTAGGTTAGGTTGGTGCCAGCGTTTAAATAAATTGCATCTATGTTGTTTGCAAGCATATACGCTTGCGCCTTGGCTATGCGCTCTAAATGTTCGTCAGCTGCGATAGGGGTCAGCGTTTGCGTCATGTTACTTAGGCTTGCCAGCGCTTGCTCGCTTGATTGTGTACCTATACCTATGGTGGTCATGTTTTTCTCCTTGGATTTTTAGCTAGTGTGATTAATACCAAGGTAAAATTCAATGTTATGCGATAAGAGGCTATTAGTTTATAGCCTCTTAAAATGGCATATTATTTTTTAGCGTAAGGTAAACGCGTGAGTTTATTACTTGTGTGGTAGCTATCAAGCCCGGTTACTGCCACCGTTTCAATAGCCTGTAAATCTAAAAAGCCATCACTTTGAAGTGCTACTTCATCTAAATACACATCAGTGATTTCACCGATTACAAGCTCTGTGCCATTGATGGCTAAATGTTGGTTTTCTACAAATTTAACCGAGTACTTTAAGCGGCTTTCTTTTACAAAAGGGGCTGCAAAGTCGTTTAAGTATTCAGGTGTTAAGCCTGTAGCATCAAACTCAGACTTGTCTTTATCGTAACGGGCTGAAGTTTGATGAGCTTGTTTATAAATCGACTTATTCACTTGATTAATGGTGTAAGTGCCCGTTTGTAAAATATTTTCAAACGTATGACGCGGCACACTGTGAGGGCGCATAATCATTGCGACTAACGGTGGGTTAGCCCCAAGGTGAATAACCGAACTTACAATCGACAAGTTGGTATTGCCGAGTAAGTCTTGCGTGCCAATTAAGTTGGCGCTTTTAAAACCCGAAAGCGAATTAATTAAATGAGTACGGGTGTGTTTTTCAAGTGCGTTTATGCGCTCTTTAGTAAAATGCATTAAAGGTCCTTACCACGGTATAGTTTCGCCTTGCCAATCTAAGTAGGCAGGCTCACCATTGTGTTCTAAATGAGGGTTATTAAAAGTAAGTGTAAAAAGCTGCTTAGCTACAAATTCAGCAGTAAACAGTTTTCCAGCGGGTACGTTTTTTTGAAATGGCTTTGAAAGCCCAGTATCAGTAGTCCCTGGATGAAATAAAACGAGCTTAGTATTTTTAGCTCGGCGTGCAAGCTCAATTGCTGCGGTTTTAAATAGCATGTTAAGCGCAGCCTTGGAGGCGCGATACGTATACCAACCGCCTAATTTATTGTCGTTAATGCTGCCCACACGCGCACTGAGTGCTGTAATAGTACACTGCGTTTTATGTGTTAAAAGCGGCAAAATACTCTGCAAGCAGAGTAGGGGAGTTAGGGTGTTTGAATTTAGAAGTTGGCTAAAATAATCAGCGTCTAAATCCTCCAGCTTTTTTTCGGGCATATGAGTTTCGTTGTGCAGTGTACCATTGAATATAATAACTTGTTGTATATCGGCATTTTGCGCTTTTAGGTAATTAGTAACGCGCGCTAAACTTTGTTTTGTGTAGTCAGTATGCAGGTGGACAACACTTGAGTCAGATTCAATACTTTTTGAACTAATACAAACGATCTGATGAGTAGGCGTGTTTATTTGTAGATGTTCTATATATGCATTTGCTATGGCACTGCTTGCGCCGAATAAAACAATGGTTTTCATTTATCACCTTTTGCTTTTAGTCCACATTGGCCGTTACTGCACTGAGTATTTGGCATTAAAAAGCGACTGATGGGGTGCCTATACTTAGCAAATAACAGGTATCCGCAGTCAGCGAAAAAGCGAATTATTGGCAAGCGAAAAATTTTCAACCAGCCGTGTTTACCCACTAATTTCCATGCTTCGTACGTTACATCAAGCCCGTAAATCATTTCACCTGATAGCTTTTGAGCTTGCAGATAAGTCATTGCTTGGTCTTTATCAATATACGAGTAGCGCTCACTAAAGTCGCTCGCGTTAAGATCTTCAAGCGTAATTAGATTTTTAGAATCAGCGTGTTTTAGTTGCTGCATTTCGGTGCTGCAAAGGGGGCAGTTACCATCGTAAAAAATTATCATGTGGGTGCTTTGTGATTATTTTATATATATTTTTTTACGACAAGACATTGCAAATGGATCTATTAAATATCCCTACATGATGATATTAATAGTGCCCTACGAAATAAAGGAGAATGAGAAATGAGTGAACAATACGCCGCCTTGCGAGGTAATGTAAATTTATTAGGGCAACTTCTAGGACAAACAATTAAAGATGCTCAAGGCCAAGCTATTTTAGATAAAGTAGAAGAAATTCGGGCTTTATCTAAATCATCTCGCAGTGGTAATGAAGACGACAGACAAGCGCTAATAGATGTTTTACATGCGCTTAGTGATGAAGAGCTTTTGCCGGTTGCCCGTTCATTTAATCATTTTTTAAACCTTGCTAATGTAGCAGAACAATTTCATACCGTTTCGCGTTTTAATGACGTTGGCCTTGGTCAACAAAACCCTCTCACTCAAACATTAAAAACGTTAGTTACAAAAGCAGAACAAGGCCAGCTAGATAGTAATCATTTGGCCGAAACACTCTCAAAACTCCACATAAACTTAGTATTGACCGCTCACCCAACCGAGGTTACGCGCCGTACTATTATTAACAAACACGTTGAACTAAGTGATTGCTTAGCGTCATTAGAGCGAAAAGATAACTTAGTGCAAGAGCGGGACAATATTTTAAATCGTATTGAACAGCTGATTAGCCAAGCTTGGCATACCGACGATATTCGTCGCTCTCGCCCAACGCCAGTTGATGAAGCTAAATGGGGTTATGCGGTAATCGAAAACAGTCTATGGCACGCTGTTCCGCGCTTTTTACGTGAATTTTCAGCCAATGTTAAAGACCAGTTGAGCTTAGAGTTACCAATAGATTACAGCCCAATCGAGTTCACATCGTGGATGGGTGGAGACCGTGATGGAAATCCATTTGTAACATCGCAGGTTACAGCAGAAGTGCTTGACCATGGTCGTTGGATGGCGCTTAACTTATATATTCAAGATTTAAAAACGTTATGCGCTGAACTCTCTATGTCAGATGCCAGTGATGAGCTTATTGAGTTGGCAGGTCAAGACTTTGAACCATACAGAGCGGTGATCAAAAAGCTTAAAAACCAAGTTGCAGAAACAGTAGCTCATCTTGGCGCTAAAATTAAAAATAAGCGTAGCGATTCACAAGATTTAATTACCGATATTAATCAGCTTAAACACCCTGTAGAGGTCTGCTATCGCTCGTTATTAAAGTGTAATATGAAAGTCGTTGCTGATGGCTTATTGCTTGATTTACTGTACCGTATTAATAGCTTTGGCTTGCGTTTAGCTAAACTCGATGTGCGCCAAGATTCGTCTCGCCACAGCGATGTGTTTTCAGAGCTGACGCGTTATTTAGGTTTAGGCGACTACAACCAATGGCAAGAGCAAGACAAACAAGCTTTTTTACTTACTGAGCTTAACTCTCGCAGACCGCTTATTCCAAAACATTGGCAACCAAGCCCTGATGTTCAAGAAGTGCTAGACACCTTTGATGTTATTGCCAAGCAAGACGAAGCAACATTTGGCTTGTATATTATTTCGATGGCGCGAACAGCATCAGACATTTTAGCAGTACAATTATTGCTAAAAGAAAGCGGCTGTAGCTTTGATTTACCAGTAGCACCGTTGTTTGAAACACTCGACGATTTAAACGCAGGCAGTGATGTAATTACTACATTACTTGATAATGTTTGGTATCGCGGGCACATTAAAAACACCCAAAATGTAATGATTGGTTACTCTGATTCTGCTAAAGATGCCGGCATGATGGCAGCAGGTTGGGCCCAGTACGAAGCAATGGACAAACTAGTACAACTTGCTGATGAGCGTGGTATTGAACTTATTTTATTCCACGGACGAGGTGGCACAGTAGGGCGTGGCGGTGCACCTGCCGCACAAGCGCTGCATTCACAACCGCCAGGTTCGTTAAAAGGGGGGTTGCGTGTAACCGAGCAAGGCGAGATGATCCGCTTTAAATTTGGTTTACCCGATGTAGCACTGCAAAGCTTAAATATTTACGCAGGCGCGGTACTACAAAGTAACTTATTACCGCCGCCGGAGCCAAAACCGCAGTGGCGCGAAGTAATGAAGCTAATAAGTGAGGAGTCGTGTGAACACTACCGTAATGTAGTTCGCCACGATGAAAACTTTGTACCTTACTTTAGAATGGCAACACCTGAGCTTGAGTTGTCTAAGTTACCGCTTGGCTCGCGTCCTGCAAAACGTAATCCTAATGGTGGTGTTGAAAGCCTGCGTGCTATTCCATGGATTTTTGCTTGGAGTCAAAACCGTTTAATGCTTCCGGCATGGTTAGGTGCGTTAACAGGCTTAAAAGCTGCGCTTAATAAGTACGGCGCAGAAACACTCAACGAAATGAGCTTACAGTGGCCGTTCTTTAGATCGCGCCTAGAAATGCTAGAAATGGTATTTAGTAAAGCAGATTGCTGGTTGAGTGAGCATTACGACAATGCGCTGGTGGAAGATATGTACAAACCACTGGGTGTAACACTTCGTAAAGAGCTTCAAGAAGCTATTAGCTTGGTGCAATCACTTAGCCCACAAAAAAGCCTACTAGCCGAACAACCTTGGATTAAGGAGTCGATTAGCTTACGTAATCCGTACACCGATCCACTTAACTTACTACAGGTTGAGCTTTTACGCCGTGCTCGCTCAGAGGAAAAACGAAACGAAGGTGACATTGATAATGCGTTAATGATCACGATGACAGGTATAGCTGCAGGTATGCGTAATACCGGCTAACGTGCTATTTGTTAGGTATACCAATTAATTATTTTGTTGGGTATACCAGTTAAAATTAAAGGGGGCACGCGATGTGCTCCCTTTTTTTACGTTGAATAGGCTGGTATTTCGCATCCTAAACTTTTAAACTACGTAGCCATTGAATAATTAAAAAATGTTATGGCTTCAGCAACTTTTACTGTACAGCAAGATACAGCACTTACAAATTCGCACATCACATTAAACGTAGCGCAAACAGCGTCATTACGTAGTCAATTAAAATCACAACGTGGCATATTAAATTCTAGTAATATTAAAGCGTTATGCGCTCAACTCAGTGTGTCTGATGATGCATTATTACAAGGTTTAGTACCTTTAGCTTCTGAATATGCCGTTGCGCCAGTGTCAGATTTTCATGTAGGCGCAATTGTTAAAGCACTTGATGAAAAGGGTGAGGTAAACTTTTACTTTGGTGCAAATGTAGAGTTTGATCATCAAGCATTGAGTTTAGTGGTTCATGCAGAGCAATCGGCTATAAATAACGCATGGTTAAACGGCGCTAAAAAAATAGTTAAAATTGCGATTAGCGATGCGCCTTGTGGGTATTGTCGCCAGTTTATGAACGAACTAGCTGATGCGAAAGAGTTTGATATTTTACTTCCTGATCAGCAATTTAAACTTGCTGAATTACTGCCGCATTCATTTGGACCTACCGATTTAGGTAACGAATTTAGCTTATTTAACCCAAAACCACAGCAAGGTAATTTTAGCTTTGATGGCCTTGATGAAACCCTTGCGCGTTTTGCACTTAATGCGTACGTGCCTTACAGCCAAAACTTTAGCGCCGTAAAAATAAGTACATTTAGTGATGGTGATTTTTACGGAAGTTACGCCGAAAATGCAGCTTACAGTCCAAGTTTATCGCCACTACAAAGTGCACTAAGTCAGTTCTTTTTAGCGGGGCTTAGCTTTAACGAAAGTACAGTAAAATCAATTACACTTTTAGAAACCGCAGGCCATGAAAACCAAGCGGGTGTAGCACGTGCTGTACTTGCAAGTTTTAAAAATCTACCGGCAATAGAAGTAATTAGCGCACCACTTAAATAGTGGCTTGCATACAATAAAGCACAGCCGGAGCTGTGCTTTATTAAAGCGAGTCACTCTATCGAATTAAATAACTCACTCACTAACTGCTATAATCTGTATTAATCAAGTAATACTTTAGCTGCTTCTAATACGACTGCTACAGATTTACGCTCAATTTCACCGTGGTCTACATTTGGTATTTCTTGGCGAGTACGGTTAACAAGTACGCCTGCTACACATGCTGCTTGTAATCCAAGGGCTGCACACATAGTAAATAATGTTGCCGATTCCATTTCGTAGTTCATCACGCCCAATTTTTGCCACTCTTCGCAGCTACCTTGTAGTGATTTAGGAACGTAACCAGAGTGCGTATCGTAACGCTCTTGCCCTGGGTAGAATGTATCGCTTGATGCAGTAATACCAATATGGAAATCGATATTTAAGTTTTTACATGCTTGTACCATAGCTTGTGTTGCATAAAAGTCAGATACAGCAGGGTAGCTAAGTGGTGCAAAATGTTGGCTTGCACCGTCTAAACGTACAGACGCTTGGCTAATTAAAATTTCGCCTTCGTTAATGTGTGGCTGAATTGCACCGGTTGTACCAATACGTAAAAATTTACGCACGCCAAGTTGTGCTAATTCTTCTACTGCAATCGACGTAGATGGACCACCAATACCTGTAGAACATATAACCACAGAGTGGCCGTTTAATTGACCTAAATAAACATGAAACTCGCGAGTTTGAGCAAGGCAGGTTGGGTTGTCTAGGAATTGTGAAATACGTGCTGCACGATCTGGATCGCCCGGTACAATCGCAAGTTTTGCACCTTTAAGATCGTCAATACATAGTCCTAAGTGAAATACCTTTTCCATAGCTAAGCCTTTTATAATAATTTGTTGTCAATCTAGCATCATTGCTAGAAACGTTTATTAAGTACAGGACGATTGTCCGTTTTATCTTAACTCTTCCAATAAAGCCTTAATAATTTTAAGGGCTAATTTGATTTATTCACCAACAATGAATATTCACTCAAGTACTTATATACGTAGCCTTGTTGCGCTGTTGACATGTTCAAGCAGACATAATAAGTATCACTCAAGCGCGTAACTACGATTAAATGGATGATTACAAGGTTTCATTAATATCAAATAAATTCAATGGCTTAATCTTGTAGTGAACACGTAAAAACTAACGTGTTTACTTATATTAAGCACTGACTTATTTAGCAAAGTGACATTTATTTGAAGTTTAGGCACTTTTAGTGATTTTTGCATAACTAATCAAAAGTAATCAAAACTAATTAGCTACGTACAGAATAAAAACCGAAGGAGTTTATTATGAGCACACAATTTGAAGCATTTAAAAACAAAGTTGAGCACTGTTTGTGCGCACCGGGCGATGGCGTATACACAGTAAATACTGCAAAAGAGCGCAAAGCCGCACTGCGTAATAAACTTTACGGACAAACTGAAAACGTTGATAACTTGTGGCGCGAGTCTTTAAACGAATTACCAAGCTCACCACATAAAGCCGTTATGTTAGGTATTAGTTCAGACTGTGGCGGTGGAATTTTACGCGGCGCAAACTGGGGGCCATTGTTTGTGCGCTCAGCATTAATTGATCAGCAACCGCAGTGTCATTCGTTTGATTTAGGCGATGTACGTGTAATCCCACATTTACTTCATGACAAATACTTAAATGATGCAACCATTTCTAATTGCCAAAAAGCTTTATATGGTGATGAAGATAACGATTATTACGTAAGCCCATTATCAATCACTGAAGATGTCTGCGACAGTTTTTACGCAACGTTTAAAGATAAAGGATTATTTGGTATTGGTGGCGATCACTCAATTAGTTACCCACTTACTAAAGCGTACTTAAAAGCAAAACGTGAGCAAGGTAAGCGCACGGCTATTATTCATTTTGACGCGCATACCGATTTACTTGTGGAGCGCTTAGGTATTGATTTATGTTTTGGCTCGTGGTGTACACATATATTAGAGTTTTTACCGGCACCGCATCATTTAATACAATTTGGTATACGCTCTAGTGGCAAGCCTAAAGCGCACTGGGAAAGTACCTTTGGCGTTAAGCAACATTGGGCACATGAAATCATTGAGCGCGGCGCAGCAGCGGTTGCTGCCGACGCTATTGCACAATTAAAAGCCGATAACGTTGATGAAGTATATGTAAGCTTTGATATTGATGCGCTTGATGCCGAGTTTGCATCTGCCACAGGTACGCCAGAACATAATGGTTTAACACCAAAGCATGCGCTTGATATTTTATCAGCCATTGCGGATGAGTTTCCAATTACGGGGGCTGATATGATGGAAATAGCGCCATTCACCGACAGTTCGCTTGTCGGCCAGTCTAGTTCTGAAACAACGCTCAGAGAAGGCGCTAAAATATCGGCCTTTTTAATCAACGCAATGAACAAGTAAATTGGTCGTGCTTATACACTACTAAAAACTAGCAGTTCGCAGAGCCTCAGCTATATTTATTAATATACTTATCATGGGGCTCAGTTAAATGAAGTGGTTTATCTTTTTACTGTGCGTTATCTGTATTAAGGTTAACGCCACTGAAATTACAATAGTAACGGAAGTATTTCCGGACTTTCAGTACATCAATGAAGATAACAAACTCATTGGCCGCTCTGTCGATAAAGTTCATAAAGCGCTAGAAGGGTCAGGTATAAATTACACTATGTTAGCCTATAGTTGGGCCATATCGTACAACGCAACATTACGTGATAAAAACACCTGTATATTTTCGATAGTGCGACTCCCTAATAGAGAGAATAAGTTTACTTGGATAGGCGAGCTAGAAAGCTTTGACTCTGCTATATATGGGCTTAAGTCCAGAGGTATAAAGTTAAATACTCTCAATGATGCCAAAAAGTATAAAATAGCAGTACTGCGTGATAACTTTAGTCATCATTATTTGTTAGAGCGTGGCTTTAGCGAAAGTAAGCATTTATTACTTATAGATAGCCTAGACAAAATAGATAAACTTATTAGTACTCGCGACGATATTCTAGATTTTGTTGTGCTTAGTAAAAAGCAATTTGACTATCGAATTCAAGCTGAGCCAAGGCTTAAATTACTTGAACCTGTTCTCAGTTTGAATACAACACAATCCCCTTTGTACTTTGCTTGCAATATTAATATGGATCCTGCCTTAGTTACGCAATTAAAAGCTGCATTTAAAAATATTAGAACAGTAAAATAAGTGGTTTTATTAATATAACACCATGAAATATAATTACTTTAATATATTTTTTAAATTTAAATTGCTGCGTTTAAAAAACCGACTATAATCAGCTGCTTTTGTTTCAAAAGCACTAACTTTTTTGGAGCGTTAAATGGGTGATTTAATCGGGATTAGCTTATTGATCTTGATCAGTGCGTTGTTTGCTATGTCAGAAATAGCAATTGCGGCGTCGCGTAAAATAAAACTGCGAGTAATGGCAGATGAAGGAAATATAAAAGCAGCAGCGGTATTAAAGCTACAAGAAAATCCAGGGGCTTTTTTTGCCATGATCCAAATAGCACTCAACGCGATTGCGATATTGGGTGGTATTGTGGGCGAGCAGGCTTTATCTCCTTATGTTGAAAGCGTGTTGGTACTATTTTATCAAGGCGCACATGTAGAGAAAATTAGCTTTTTATTTTCGTTTTTTACTATTACGTCTTTGTTTATATTGTTCGCCGATTTAATGCCCAAACGCTTAGCGATGATCATGCCAGAAGCAGTCGCTGTGAGAGTGGTGACTATAATGCGTTGGGTGACCTTTGCCTTAACCCCGTTAGTGATGTTTTTTAATGGTGTAACTAACTTTGTACTGCGCTTATTTAAAGTACCTGCAGAGCGGGAAGACAATGTAACAACTGAAGATATTGTTGCGATGATGGATGCAGGTGCTGCATACGGAAGCTTGCAAAAGCAAGAGTATGAATTAATAGGCAATGTGTTTGATTTAGAAGCGCGGTTTTTATCAAGTGTAATGACGCCACGCGACCAAATTGTCTATTTTGATTTAAACGAATCGAGTCATGATATTGCGACTAAAATTATTGATCATCCTCATAATCACTTTTTAGTGGTGTCAGGGAGCTTAGATAAGTTACATGGCTCTGTTGAATCAAAAGATATTTTACGACAAGTATTAAAAGGTGAAGCAGCCAATATAAATGATGAGTTGATTGATAAAGATGTTTTTTATTTACCCGAGACATTAAGCCTATCAGAAGCATTAAATGCCTTTAAAAGTGCAGCCAAACCGTTTGCCGTTGTTGTTAATGAATACGCTTTATCGGTCGGTATCGTTACGGTAAAAGACTTAATGAAAGGCTTTATGGGGGATTTAATAACTCACCAAGGCGATGAATTAATTATAGAACGCGATCAAGACTCTTGGTTAGTTGATGGTTTAACTCCGATTAGCGATTTAGCAAAACTGCTGGACATAGAAGAGTTTCCTGAGCAAATGCACTATGAAACCGTTGCAGGCTTTTTAATTTACAATATGAAGCGAATACCCAAGCGTGCGGAACATTTAACTTTTTCAGGCTTTAAATTCGAAGTGGTTGATGTAGAGGGCATTAGGGTAGAGCAGTTATTAGTTTCAAGAGTTATTACTTAGCACAGTGCTAATATCCTTTAAAATAAGGTGCGCTTTAGTTTTTATATAAATAGCCAAGCTGTATTTGCTTGGCTTTTTTGTGTCTGTTAAACACTTCGTTTCTAAAATGAGATATTATTTCAATATGTTCAGTTGTTTTATTTTCATACAGTCTTGATTCTATTTTCATCTAATTAACATTAAATGCAACCTAAGACGTATATTGTACTGAGGAGTGTAAGTTTGTGTAAATTTCTTCTAATTAAGATTCATTCTCAGCGCGTTTTAATTTAGAATGATCGTTCACTCTAAACTAAAAGGTATTTAACATGCAGCGTTCCCGCATCGCTTTATTTGTATTGTCCGCCCTCGTAGGTTCTGTTGCTTTAACTGGTTGTGACCAAGCAACTGAGCAATCACAAGCTTCAGCTCCTCAAGCTGTGCCAGTGGGTGTACTGACATTAAAAAGCCAAGCGCTTACTCTCAAAAAAGAACTTCCTGGGCGTATCAGTGCATTTCAAATTGCTGAAATTCGCCCACAAGTAAGTGGTATTGTGCAATCTCGTTTATTTGTCGAAGGTAAAGAGGTTAAGCAAGGCCAAGCACTGTATCAAATAGACCCAGCTACATTTGAAGCAGACCTTGCAGCAAGTGAAGCGAGCGTTGCACGCGCAGAGGCAAGCATCGCCAGCTCTAAATCAAAAGCATCACGTTACGGCGAACTCTTAAAAATCAAAGCAGTGAGTCAACAAGATTTTGACGAAGCGGATGCTGCGTACAAACAAGCAAATGCTGAATTATTAACGGCTAAAGCCCAGTTAAAATCAGCGCAAATTAACCTTGATTACAGCCATGTATCTTCCCCTATTAGTGGCCAAATTAGTAAATCAAGCGTAACAGTGGGTGCACTAGTAAGTGCAAATCAAAGTACAGCACTTGCTACAGTGACTCAATTAGACCCAATTTATATTGATTTAACACAATCGAGCAATGAGTTGACGCAACTTAAAAAAGCGATTGCATCTGGCCGTTTAGGTATTGATGCAAACAGCCAAACAGATGTTGAATTAATAATGGAAGATGGCTCGGCGTATTCTCACAAAGGAACGTTGCAGTTCTCAGAAGTGACTGTTGACCCAAGTACCGGCTCTGTAACTTTGCGCGCTAAATTCCCTAACCCTGAAAAGCTATTATTACCAGGCATGTATGCACGTGCATCTATTGTTGAAGGCGTTAAAGCGGATGCGATTTTAGTACCGCAACGCGGTGTAAGCCGTAACAACAAAGGCGAGCCAACAGCAATGGTTGTCAGTAAAGACAATAAAGTAGAAAGTCGCGTGTTAAAAGTGGATAGAACCGTTGGTTCAGATTGGCTTGTTACTGATGGCCTAAGTGATGGCGATAAATTAATTGTAGAAGGCTTACAAAAAATTCGCCCGGGTGCGCCAGTGAGTCCTTCTGAAATTCAGTCATCTACAAAAGCTGATAAAGCGCAATAACGGAGAGTTGTAATGTCACGATTTTTTATCGACAGGCCCATTTTTGCATGGGTACTGGCAATAGTAGTTATGCTAGCAGGTATTTTGGCTATACAAAGCTTGCCAATTGCACAGTATCCGTCAATTGCACCGCCAGCAATTAGTATTACGGCAACGTACCCTGGTGCATCTGCACGCACGCTTGAAGATACGGTTACGCAAGTTATAGAGCAAAAAATGAAGGGGCTTGATGGCTTACTTTATATGTCATCAACGTCTGAATCGAGCGGTTCAGCAACGCTTACTCTTTCATTTAGTGCCGAAACAGACCCTGATATTGCACAAGTTCAAGTGCAAAATAAATTAGCGACTGCAACACCACTTTTACCTGAAGAAGTACAAAGGCAAGGTGTCGTTGTTGCAAAGTCTGCTCGTAACTTCTTGATGGTATTAGGTTTTGTGTCTAAAGATGGCAGTATGACCAACATCGATATTGGTGATTATGTATCATCAAACGTGCAAGATATTATTTCACGTGTTGAAGGTATAGGTGAAGTGCAATTATTTGGCTCACAATACGCTATGCGAATTTGGTTAGACCCTTCAAAACTGCAAAATTACAAACTAACGCCAGCGGATATTAGCGCCTCAATTAGCGCGCAAAATGCACAAGTATCTGCTGGTCAACTTGGCGGTATGCCTGCCGTTGATGGTCAGCAACTTAATGCAACGGTGACAGCGCAAAGTCGTTTACAAACGGCCGAGCAGTTTGAGAATATTTTAGTAAAAACAAATCCTGATGGCTCTTTTGTACGCCTTGAGGATGTTGCACGCGTAGAGTTGGGTGGCGAAAGCTACCGTGTTGTAGCACGCTACGATGGACAACCTGCTTCGGGTTTAGGTATTAAATTGGCCAGTGGCGCGAATGCACTTGATGCAGCGGCAGGCGTTAAAGCCGCCATTGAAGAGTTAAAACCTTATTTTCCTGAAGGGTTAGACGTAGTTGTACCCTATGACACCACACCATTTGTATCTTTATCAATTGAAAAAGTAGTTCATACGCTTATTGAAGCGGTTATTTTAGTGTTTGTCGTCATGTATTTGTTTTTACAAAACTTCCGTGCAACGCTTATTCCGACCATTGCCGTACCTGTGGTATTGCTTGGTACGTTTGGTATTTTGTACGTATTTGGTTATTCAATCAATACGTTAACCATGTTCGCGATGGTACTTGCCATAGGCTTACTTGTGGATGATGCGATTGTTGTAGTCGAAAACGTTGAGCGCTTAATGACCGAAGAGAAGCTATCGGCACTTGAAGCAACGCGTAAATCTATGGATGAAATTAAAGGCGCGTTGGTCGGTATTGCCATGGTACTTTCTGCGGTATTTATACCAATGGCGTTCTTTAGCGGCTCTACTGGGATTATTTATCGTCAATTTTCTATAACACTGGTATCTGCGATGGGGTTATCGGTTTTAGTGGCCCTAATTTTAACACCTGCATTGTGTGCAACGCTTTTAAAACCAAGCCATGTACATAACAATAACACGTTATTTGGCCGATTTTTTACAGGCTTTAACCGTGGTTTTGATAAAACAAACTCAGGTGCACAAAGTTTTGTGGGCCGTATGCTTACGCACTCTAAGCGCTATCTGCTTATTTATGGCGTGATTGTGGGCGGCATGGTTTATGTATTCTCAAGCTTACCAACGGCATTTTTGCCTGACGAAGACCAAGGTATTTTGTTTAACCAAGTGTCATTACCGGCAGGCTCTACAACACAAGAAACACTTGAGGTTGTTAAAAAAGTAGAAAACCATTTCTTAAATGATCAATCCGAAGCAGTAAACGGTATTTTTACCGTGACTGGTTTTAGTTTTGCAGGTTCTGGCCAAAACTCAGCGATTGCGTTTGTTAACTTTAAGCATTGGGATGAGCGTCAGCGAGATGATTTATCTGTTAAAGCGGTTGCAGGTAAAGCAATGGGCTACTTTTCAACAATAAAAGAAGCCTTTGTTTTTGCATTTCCACCACCGGCAATTGTTGAGCTGGGTACGGCCAATGGCTTTACTCTCTTTTTACAAGACCGTGTTGGCCTTGGACATGATGATTTATTAGCGGCAAGAAACCAATTATTAGGTATGGCGAGCCAAAGCCCAATTTTAGCGGGCGTACGTCCAAATGGACAAGAAGACATGCCAGAACTTCAACTTGATGTAGATTTAGCTAAAGCTGAAGCACTTGGTGTTTCACAAGGCGATATAAACAGCACGCTTGCCACTGCTTGGGGTAGTAGTTATGTAAATGACTTTATAGACCGTGGTCGCGTGAAGAAAGTATACCTACAAGGTGATGCGCAATCGCGTATGGTGCCTGAGGATCTAAACAAGTGGTATGTGCGCAATGATAATGGCGACATGGTGCCGTTTTCAGCTTTTGCTAGCTCGTTTTGGACATACGGTTCACCACGCTTAGAGCGTTACAATGGTTTTTCAGCAATGGAAATTCAAGGTAGTGCAGCGCCTGGTTACAGCACGGGACAAGCAATGGATGAAATGGAGCGGTTAGTTAAACAGCTGCCTAATGGTATTTCGTCTGAGTGGACCGGTATTTCATTCCAAGAGCGCTCAAGTAGTGGTCAAGCACCCTTATTATATGGCTTATCGCTGTTGTTTGTATTTTTATGTTTAGCCGCGCTTTATGAAAGTTGGTCGGTACCATTTGCGGTAATGATGATTGTACCACTGGGTATATTTGGTGCGATTATGGCGGCACTCGCTGGTGGTTTATCTAACGATATTTACTTGCAGGTAGGCTTGTTGACCACCATTGGTTTGGCATCTAAAAATGCGATACTTATTGTTGAGTTTGCGATTCATAAAATGGAAGAAGGGCTTGGTTTAGTTGATGCTGCTATTGCAGCTGTACGCTTACGTTTGCGCCCAATACTCATGACTTCGATGGCCTTTATTTGTGGTGTTTTACCACTAGCAATAGCCTCAAGTGCTGGTTCTGGTGCGCAAAATGCGTTAGGTATTTCGATTATTGGCGGCACACTCGCATCATCAATATTAGTTGTTGTATTTGTACCGTTATTCTTTGTGTTAGTTCGCCGTATATTTCCTGGTAAAACTAACGAAACAACAAAGGAGAGCGCAGAATGAGCATTAAAACATTCAGCCTAAGTGCAATTGCTTTATTGGTGCTAAGCGGTTGTCAATTAGCGCCAGAGCAAAAAGACCTTGTGCTACCAGTATCTGATGCTTATGCATCAGATACTGCGCAAAGCGCTGCGCAGCAATTAAATTGGCAGCAGTTTTTTAATGATGAAAAACTACAAACGTTAATTAGCCAAAGCCTTGAGCATAATAAAGACATGCAAATTGCAGTGCTTAATGTGCAGCGTGTGCGTGGTTTGTATCAAATTGAAGACTCTGCTTTGTATCCGTCTCTTGATTTAAACGCATCAGGTACGCGTCAGCGCTTACCTGCTGATTTAGCGGGGACTGGCGATGCTACTATTAGCTCGCAGTACAGTGCAACAGTGGGTATTACCTCCTACGAGTTAGATATTTGGGGCAAAGTGCGTAACCAATCAGCGCAAGCCCTGCAAAATTTATACTCTACAGAGCTTAGCCAATACAGCACGCAAGTGTCGTTAATTTCAGAGTTGGCAAATGCATGGCTCAATTACGCGACGGATTTACAACTGCTAGAGCTTGCAAAAGAAACGCTCACCTCTCAGCAAGAGTCATTATCGCTTACGCAAAAAAGCTTTGATTTAGGTGCAGCTTCTTCAATTACCCTTGAGCAGCTTAGAAGTACAGTTGCTACAGCAAAAGTAGACATAGCAACGTACAAGCGTTTGTTAAAGCGTGATAAAAGTGCCCTAGATTTATTAGTTGGTAAATCTGTTTCAGCTGATTTACTGCCAAATAAAGACTTGACTAACTTGATTAGCATGCCAGAAGTACCCGTTGGTTTACCGTCTGACTTGTTATCGCAGCGCCCTGATATTAAAGCCGCTGAGCATTTAATGCTTGCTGCAAATGCCAATATTGGTATTGCACGTGCAGCTTTTTATCCAAGCATTAGCTTAACAGCCAATGCCGGCTCTGCTTCAAGTGATTTAAGTGGCTTGTTTGATTCAGGCTCGGGTACATGGAGTTTTGTGCCGTCAATTAGCTTACCTATTTTTAATATGGGACGTAACCAAGCAAATCTTGATGTAGCAAAAGCAGATCAAGAAATTGCGGTAGCAACGTATCAGCAGAAAATTCAAAATGCGTTTCGCGAAGTTGCTGATGCACTTGCCGATAGAGAGGGCTACCAAGAGCAATTAAGTGCACTTGATATGCTTATAAGTAGCCGACAAATCACGTTTGATTTATCAAAAATGCGTTACGAAAAAGGTGCAGATAGCTACTTGCAAGTACTTGATGCTCAGCGTACATGGTACGGCGCACAACAGCAGTTAATTGCGGGTCAGCAAGCTTATCTTGCGAGTCAAATTAACTTGTACAAAGCGCTTGGTGGCGGATGGAACGTAACCAGTGAAATAACTCAGGAAGAGAAATAATATATGCGGCTTTTTAAAGCCGCATTACAAGTTATATGGCGAGACTATTTATAGCTCTTGCTTTACTGAGCTTATAACTTGGTAGTGGAGTTGAACATGAAGCCTAAAACCAAAAGGCAAACTGATCCCGCGATAGCACTGGCTAGGCGTGAGCAAATATTAGCGGCTGCTGCAGAGTGTTTTCGCCGAAAAGGTTACCACGGTGCAGGTATGGCAGAAATATCTAAAACGGCAGGGATGAGTGCAGGCCATATTTATAATTACTTTGAAAGCAAAGAAGCCATTATAGAAAGCATTATTGAAAAAGATATGGAAGAAATGTTCTCTATCTTTCAAAAGTTTGAAGATCACCCCGGTGATGTTTTAGCAGCTCTTTTAGATGGCTTAAATATTGGTGTGCAACGACACATGGATACGGGCTCGTGTGTTATTGATTTAGACATGATGGCAGAAGCAGGTCGTAATATGAAAGTCGCTACTCTTTTGCGCGAAACTGATATTCAAGCAAGAGGGCGCATGAGGCAGCTTTTAACAAGCGAGCGAAGTGCGCTCAAAGACATTGATGAGCTTGAACTTGAAAGCCGAATTAATGTTATTTTTTCGATGATGGCAGGGTTATTACTCAGAAAGTTACTTTACCCTGAACTAACCGAAGAAACGGTACTAATAGCGCTTCGCCCTGCGATGAAAACATTACTGATGCCATTTGATAAAGCCCAGTAACGTTAAAAATAGATAACTAAAAGTAAGCTAGCCAATACCTTGGCTAGCTTTTTTATTTTAGCCCACAAATTTGTCCATTAGTATCTCCTTGCTCTTTTGCGCTAAAAAGAGGGCGTTGGTTACCGTTATCCACAGTGGTCCTGTGTTTTCTTATTATCATTGAGTAAACGGTTGAAATGGTGATTTGGAGGCAAAAATTGCTATTCAACTTGAACTTTGGTTAAGAGAATTACTAACGTATTGAACCATATTTATTTTCCAGAGTTCAAGTTATTTATACTGGCTGAGTTATACGTTAATACAAGCGACAACCGTTAAGATATTGAAACTAAACATGTAGGTATAATTTATTCACATGTCTGTAAAAAGTGCACAAAGAATGAGGATACTTGAGGGAGTGTATTTTATTATTTTAAATATCAGTTGGTTAAGATATATTTTTGAGTTTTAAGTGTTTTTTATATGGCGTGATACTTGCAAAAGAATTTATACAGCCGTTTAAATTAAGATTAAAAAACGGGATTATTTATAACAAGGAGAAATTATGTGGGCTGCAATTGGTTATTCACTTTTAGCACTACTGCTTATTTTTATTGGTTGGGAAGTGGACTCTGTTTATTTTGCTATTATTTTTTATTGGACTGCACTGTCACTTTTATTAGTGAGTACCGCATATATTTTTAATACTGCAAAAATATTTAGAAAACGTGAAAATGGGGTGATCCCTTTTTATATACGCTGGGCGTTTGTGCCATTTCTGCTTGGTGTACAAATCTATAATGCTTGGTCACGTAAGCGCGATAAAGTACCGCCCATTCAACAAATAAACGAAAATCTATTTTTAGCTTGCCGATTATTCCCCTCAGATATAGATACATTAAAAAGTAACGGGATCACGGCTATTTTAGATGTAACGTGTGAATTTGACGGCCTCGAATGGAGCTCTACGCAAGAAAGTATTGATTACTTAAATATTCCGGTACTCGATCATAGTATTCCTACCCATTCGCAGTTAAATCAGGCTATTAATTGGATACATCACCATATTAAAGAAAATCATCGCGTTGTTGTACATTGCGCTTTAGGGCGTGGGCGTTCAGTTTTTGTTATGGCGGCTTATTTATTGAGTCAAAATAAAAATGCAGATGTACATGAAGTGCTTGCACAAATAAAAGAAACCCGCGAAACCGCAAACTTAAATAAGCATCAGCTTCGTCATCTTGCTAAACGCCATAAAAAAGGCGAACTGCTGATTAAAAACAAAGCCGTTTTAATTGCAAACCCTGTATCTGGTACACGATTATGGCAAGAAAAAGAGCATTTAATTGTTGCGCGGCTATCGGCTTATTACGATTTGAAAGTGCTTACTACTTCAAAAGAGGTTAATGGTATTGAGCTTGCTAAACAGGCAATTGCGCAAAATCCAGATATTATAATAGCGTGTGGTGGCGATGGTACCGTGGCCGAAGTTGCAAGCGTACTTGTAAATACACAATGTAAACTAGGTATCATCCCAATGGGTACAGCGAATGCACTAGCCCATGTATTAATGGGTATTAGCTCTAAATTTATTCCTGTAGAACAAGCTTGTGATTTAATTATAGATGGTCAAACAAGCCTAATAGATACTGCTTATTGCAATAATGAATTGGTATTGTTGCTTGCGGGTATTGGCTTTGAGCAGTCAATGATTGAAAAAGCAGATAGAAAATCCAAAAATAAATCAGGGCAACTTGCTTATTTGAACGGATTTTTTCAAGCCTTTAACGAGCAAAAATCATTGTTACTTAACGTAAAGCTTGATGACAATGAACCTCAAGAAATTTGCACCAATAGCTTTATTGTGGCTAATGCTGCGCCTTTTACAACGTTATTGGCGCAAGGTGGCGGGCAACCTGATCATAGTGACGGACTACTCGATGTAAATTGGTTAACACCAAATAATGAAGATTCAACTACAGTACTAAGTATTGCAGAATTGATGTTTAGTAGTTTAACGCAAACACATTTAGCAATAAATTCGCACCATACAAATGCTAAAAGGGTCGAGGTTACAGGCGAAGGAGAGCTTAAGTACGTACTTGACGGTGAGGTTAAAACAGCTCAAAAACTGGTTATTACTATTGAACCAGCCTCATTAAATGTGATTTGTAAAGAGCAATAAATCGCGCTTGCTACAATCAAAAAAGGAGCTAAATCAGCTCCTTTTTTACATCATTTTTTAATTGATGGCCAAACAAACCCTGTTGTATCTGGTGCTTGAGAAGATGTTTCTCTTGGTGCACTTTTTGGTCTACGAATAGGTTTGTTATTTATAGTGTGAATATAAAGTGCTTCCACTTTATCGCGAGCCCAAGGCGTTTTACGCAAAAACTTTAAACTCGATTTAATGCTCGGTTGATCAATAAAGCATTTTATTTTTACTTGCTCGCCAAGTGTTCTCCAGCCAAGTCGCTGTTCTAACTCAACAAGTATTTGTTCTAACGTTACCCCATGTAAAGGGTTTTTAGGTTGATTATCCATAGCCATACTACTTATTTAAACTGCGTGCATTGTAGCTCAAATCAGCTTTTAGCGCTAATTCACAGTGATTGTTTTAGGAGCTGTTGGGTAAATAGCATTACCTTGTTTATCTATTTTAAGCCAAATGAGTTGGCTGTTACTGTGCTGGGGTGTTTTAGCACCGCATAAAAGTGTAAATGAGTGAATTTGTATTAACGCCCCTTCGCTATAGCGTTTGTTGTCATACCAACAGTTTGATTCTTCATTTACAAACTGGTTTGCATCAATAATTGAATGGGTTTTAAGCGTTGTTGCTTCACTAAGTATTGAATACGATAAGCTGCTAAAACAAAAACATAGAATTAAAAAGTTACGCATTAGAGGCCTCTAAATAGGGGGTAAAAATAATACATTAAGCTAAAAAACGTGCTAGTGTAAAGTACACAAAGTGATTTAATTATAAACTTAGTTATTCACAGAACAATAAAAAGGTGCACACAATGCAATTTAATCAAACAATGATCGAAGAATTCACACTATTAGCAAAATTCCCTCGCGACAGTAAAATGCAAGGTATTAAATTACATTCAGACGCAGAGCCAAGCTTACTTAGCGCAGCGCAACGTTTATTTGAAAAAGGGATTATAGATAGCCCAGATGGCGGATATTTAACTGATCTGGGCTTAGATTTAATTGAGCACGTTACGGTTATTCATAGCGCGCTACAAAGTTAATCTAAATTGGCTTAATTTGCATCGGGTTGATTTTGCGGTGCAGCGTCATTAAATGCAGCTAATTTATTACAGTGTTCGTAAATGGCTGCAATTTTTGGATAAGCGCTCATATCTACGTTAAAACGAATTGCATTAAATACTTGCGGCACTAAACAAATGTCAGCAAGTGTTGGTTGGTCACCAAAGCAGTAGCCATCATTTTCGTTTAGCATCAGTTCTATTTTTTCGAAACCAACTTCTATCCAATGTCGATACCATTTATTTTTAGCCTCGTCATCAACACCTAATTCGTTTGATAAATACTTCAGCACGCGTAAATTATTAACAGGATGAATATCGCAAGCAATGGCAAAGCTTAAGTTTCTTATTTGCGCCTTTTGCCACGTAGTCCCTGTAATTAATGGCGATTGCGGATAAGTTTCATCTAGCCATTCCAGTATTGCAAGCGATTGTGCTAAAACACCATTATCGGTTTCAAGTGCAGGTAGTAACCCTTGCGGATTAGTCGCTAAGTATTCTTCCCCAAGCTGCTCCGATTTTAAAAGGTTAACAATAGCAAGTTCATGATCGATTGCTTTTAAGTTAAGCGCTATACGCACTCTATAAGCCGCTGATGAGCGAAAGTAGCTGTATAATTTCATAATTAATCCTGTGAACCTGTAAATTGTTTTTTAATAGTACGCCAGCAATCGGTGTAGTTTAGTTGGCGCTCTTTACCTTCTAATGCATATTTTGTCGGTGAAATTATATAGCGCGACTCAAACATAAAGGCCAATGTGTTTTCGTATTTTTGTGGTGTAAGCTCAGCGTTTGAGGCTTTTTCAAATACGTCGGCTTCAGGTCCATGTGGCGACATACAATTGTGTAAACTTGCGCCACCAGGTACAAAACCATGCTCTTTTGCATCATACACACCTTCAATCAAGCCCATAAATTCACTCATAATATTGCGGTGATAATAAGGCGGGCGAAATGTATTTTCGGCTACCATCCAACGTGGTGGAAATATCACAAAATCGACATTTGCCATACCCTCAGTAGCAGAAGGAGAGGTTAGCACAGTGAATATAGATGGGTCGGGGTGATCAAAGCTCACTGTATTCATTACATTAAAACGCGATAAGTCGTATTTATAGGGGGAGCTGTTACCCGTCCATGCAACCACATCAAAAGGAGAGTGCTTAATTTCACAGCTAAATAAATTACCGTTAAATTTAGAAACAAGCTCAAAGTCACCTTCTTTATCTTCAAAGGCAGCAACGGGGTATTGAAAGTCTCTGTCGTTGGCATAACCGTTTGCACCAACAGGCCCTCGCTCTGCAAGCTCTAACGCATGACCATAATTTTCACAAATATAACCACGGGCTGTATCGTCAATTAAATCAACAGAGAACTTAATTCCTCTGGGAATTACAGCAATTTCACCTGGCTTAATGCTTAACTTACCGCACTCGGTGTGAATTAATAACTCACCTTGCTGAGGGACAAACAACATTTCGCCATCGGCATTATAAAAGTAACGCCCTTGCATTGACTGATTAGCGACATATACATGAATGCCAATACCAGATTGCTCATTGGCACTGCCATTAGCGGCCATTGTTACCAAGCCATCAATAAAATCAGTAGGCTGTGAAGGCATATCAATAGGATTCCAACGTAGCATTGTTGGTGGTGTTATGGCTTCAGTGATTGGGGCTGTTCTTATTAGGCCGTTATCAATTGCTTGGTAATCACCTTGCACTACAGACGGACGAAGGCGGTAAAACCAAGTGCGACGATTTGAAGCGCGAGGAGCCGTAAATGCAGTCGAACTAAATTGCTCGGTGTATAAATTGTATTTAACCTTTTGTGGGCTAAATTGTCCTATTGGCAGTGCACCGGGTAGCGCTTGTGTTTCAAATTCATTACCAAAACCTGTCATATAACTTAATTGTGTCGCCATTACTGACTCCTGTGAGAGGGGGGTTGGTTTAATATTATTTTTATTTCAGTTAAGATACTCTCAAGTGAGACTAATATCAAATGTGCAACTACGCACATGCGTAAATATTAATGAACACCAAAGTAAACCTTATAAAGCTGGGATAACCAAAAATGAAAATTGATTTAGCAACGTTTTTACCTTATCAATTAACCAATATTGCAACACGTGTAAGTAACGACTTTGCCGAGGTTTATCAAACTAAGTACGGTTTAAATATTCCCCAGTGGCGAATACTTGCTAATTTAGCGCAGTATGGCCAGAGCAACGCAAAGGATTTATGCACGCAAGCAAACATGGATAAGTCGACAGTGTCGCGTGCGGTAAAAGTTTTAATAGATAAAGGTTTAGTGAAAAGTGAGTTAAATGCACAAGACAAACGCGCGGCCTTACTTGTACTGAGCAAAGCAGGGCAAAGCTTATATGAAAATATAGCGCCCGATGCACTGAATTGGGAAAAACAATTACTGAGCACTTTAACCAACGAAGAATACGGAGTATTAGTGAGTATTTTTGAAAAGTTAAATAATAAATTAAAAGCATAAAAAAGCCCACAAAGTGGGCTTTTAAAAAATGTATTTGTTTACAATTCTAAATTAGAAAGTGTAACGAACACCTACACGCATTTGCCATAAAGACGCATCAGATTGTACTGATGTATTTGCGTTGTTTTTGTTAAAGTCTGAGTATACGTAGCGGCCTTCTTCATCAATTGATGTTGAAATCATGCTAGCGCCTACGAAAGGACCTTTCTTAAGTACGCCCCAATCATCGTTTAACAGATTTGTAAGGTTATCAATTACGAAGAATGCTTCACCTTTGTGACCTTCCATAAAACCTGGAAGCTCTTGTGTCACTTTAAAGTTAAACTTAACAAACCAATCAGAGTTCTCTGCGTTACGGCTAGTCGTTTGACCACGTTTTAAACCATTTGATGCAATAAATTCATTGAATTCATTGATATCAGCAGCACTCATGTCGTAAACAACGTTAGGATCGTTTTCTAGTGGAACATACAATAGCTGGCGGTTGCCATTCCAGTTTGAGTCACCGAATTTGCTATCACTGCCATCAAATGTGTAGCTGTAAGGTAAGCCTTTATATGCTTCACCGAATAGGTTAAAGCGAGTAGCAAATCCATCAACAAACTCATGACTATAACCAAGAGTCATAGTAAAACGATGTGGGATTTCGTAATCAGATGAAGCAACACCTGGGTTACCTGGATCTGTTAGCGCAATATTACCGTAGTTAGAACCTGCTGTAGAGCTAGTCATTGGGTTAACATCATCAGAATCTGTGTATGCATAACCAAAGTTTACGCTCACACCATTATCAAACATTTTGCTAACTGCTAATGAAATAACCGATGAATCACCGCTATCACCAGTTACATTTGTAAGAAGGTATTCCTCCTTGCGACCTTCAATTGACTCGTAGATAGGGCGACCGTCAAAAGTATTTTCGCCGCTATCTTGAAGAGCGATGTCACGCGTTAATGCAGCGTCTCTTTTCTTAGAGTATAAGTAATCAAGTGAAATAACATACTCGTTTTCAGTTGTGTATGTTGCACCAAGTGAATACTTCCATTCTGAAGGAATTTCGAAGTCTGGGTCAACAGCGTTTGTTGCTGAATCACCTGAGCCGATTACAGTATTACCAACCTCATCAAATAATTGCTGAGGAACTTCAAAACCTGGTTTACCAGCATTTACATTAGCTGTATTGAATAAATCAATTTTATTATCGTCATCGCGAAGTAATGTACCAATGTTTGTTATACCATCATTCGAATATGAATTTGATAACCAAACGTTAGGATTACCGCCTGAGAACAAGCCAACGCCTGCACGTACTTCAAGTGCGTCTGTAGCGTACCATTGGAAGCCTACACGAGGTTGAATTAAATCAATACCATCAAATGTACTTTGGTTGCTGTAGCCATAGCGATCAGTAAAGTTTTGATTTAAGTTAGGTGCATCATCACTGGTGTATTTATCATAACGTAGACCAAACGTGATGTTTGCATCTAAATCAGTGAACGAGTACTCGTCTTGCACGTAAAATGTATGTTGAGCGTATGAAAAGCTCGCAGCAGCATCAATTGGATCATTCGTACCTGCCGCATTATTGTAGTAGATACGGTCGGCAAGACCTGCCTCAAAATTATTTATTGAGTCAAAACGATATTCACCTTCAGTATGCTGAACGAATAAGTTAAATACATCTAACTCTTCGAACTCATAACCAGCAGTAATTGTATGTTGATCAAGGTAGTAAGTACCTGCAACTTTAAATGTAGTTGTATCGTAATCTAAGTCATTTGATTGGCGTGAGTCATCTGGACCAATATAAACTGTACCACCATCGTCGGTACGAATTTGCATTTCACCAAAGCTGCTTGCTGCATCTAGTGATTGTACTGTTGCATCAAGCTCAGATTTACCAATGCGAACTTCAGTAGAAAAGTCATCTGACCAATCAGAGTAAACAGATGCAATAATTGAAGTGAATTCTGCACTTTGGTCATAAAAGTGGTTAGATAGTGATACACGGCTAGAACCAGTATCAGACTGTGAAACAGTATTACCATCGTTGTAGTTATAGATTAAGTTTGCGCGGTGATCTTCGTTGATGTTCCAATCTAGCTTAACTAAGATTTTTTCATCTTCAACAGGCATACTTGAAGGCATACCACCGGCATCATAACCGTAAACAGATTGAGAAATGCTCTGAATTCGAGAAATATCATCAGCAGTTACACTACCGCTGCTTAAACCATCGTAGTTAAACTGTTGAACGCCTTCAAGTTTTTCATATGAAGTGAATAAAAATAGTTTATCTTCAATTAGTGGAAGACCTACGTTGAAGCCGTAACGTTTTTCAGTATAGTTACCGTTATCAACGTCATCACCTTCAATTTTATCACCCTTGAAAGAGTCGCTAGTGTAATCATAGAAAACAGCGCCATGAACATCATTGCCACCAGATTTGGTTACTGCGTTGATGTTACACGATGTAAAACCACCGTATTGAACATCAAACGGTGCAAGTTCAGCTGAAACTTGTTCAATTGAATCGAAAGAAAAAGGGGCGCGAATAGTTGGGTAACCATTTGAGCTTAAGCCGAAGTTATCGTTCATACGAACGCCGTCTAGCGTTAAGCTGTTGTAGCGAGGGTTACCACCACCACAGTTAATTGAACCACGGCTATCATCAATTGTGATACGAGGGTCAATACGGATAATGTCTTTTAAATCACGGTTAATAGCTGGCGTATTTTCAAGATCAGTTAGCGTAAATGTAGACGCCGGACCAGTACCACCAGACATAGAGCTAATTGGCGCGCCAGAAACTACAATTTGTTCCATGCTTGATTGTGACTCAAGAGAAACGTTTACTGGGTAGTCGTTACCAATATTAAGAATAATGTTATTGAATTCTTGGTCTGCATATACATCAGAATCAACAATTACTTTATAAGGACCGCCAACACGTAGGCCTTTGGCTGTGAAATAACCAGCGTCATTTACTTCAGTTGTTTTTACTGATCCAGAAGGCACGTGTAAAATTGTTACTTTAGTGCCGGCTGCTGGGTTGCCATTAGGCCCCATTACTTGACCTTTAATTGCAGAGGTCGTTTCGTTAGCCATTGCTGCGCCACTTACACCAACACATGCTGCAATAGCAAGTGAAAGAGCTGTTTTGCGTAATTGAGTTTTCATTTAATTTTCCCGTGTAGTTAATAATTAAATTTTTATATTTTTATTTTAAATTTTGAAAAATAAACAGTCGAAGTTCATTTATTCAAAATCCGTTACTAGTGTACCTCATTTATTCGTTACAAATAAAATACAACTGCAATATATTTTTAATAAATAGTACTATTTTTGTCTATTTGAGTGTTTTTTTGAGCAATAACTCTATATCGGGGTGTATATTACGCGGGCTTTATGACAAACATGTGAAATTATAGGGAGGAATATGAAAAAACCCATTACAAATTGCAATGGGTTTATTGTGATTTACAAATAACTTAACACGTTATTTGTATTGTTTTTAAGGCTTAAAATTTGTAGCTGATACCAACTTTAGCCTGCCAAGCTGATGACGATGAACTGATTTGCGAGTAATTACGCACATCCGCACCGCCAAAACTGTTGTCTATTTTATATCTGCCTTGATCATCAAGACCACCAAAGTCATAAATAGTTTGGTTAGAGTAACCTAAGCGCTTTTCTATACCCCAGTCACTGTTTAAAAGGTTTGCGAAGTTATCAATCATAAAGTAAACCTCACCACTGTGACCTTGTGCAAAGCCAGGTATTTCTTGCTTGATGCTTACATCCATGGTTGTTACCCAAGGCTGAGTTGCTGTGTTTTTACCTAAAATACCACCACGTTGAGATATACCAGCACGCTCTAATAACGGTTCTAACTCAGCCCAAGTCATTTTAGAATCAGCCCAATTTACATTCGGATCATCAGCACCTGTAGGAATATAAGGTAAGTAGGCACCATTAGAGAATAAAGAGCTTGTATCGCCTAAATCACCTTTTTTATACATATTCATAGTATAACTAAATGGGCGACCCGAGCGACGTTCAAAATAAACATTGAACTTGGTTGCATAGCCTTCAAAAAACTCAGTGTTATATGCTAAGTTAATTTTAAAGCTGTGCTCAACTTCGTAAAAGCCACGTGCTGCAATATCTTCATTACGATTTACTGTAATATTGTGCTTATAGTTACCTTCTGCCTGAGAGGCTGAACCTGCTGATGATTCTGTAACATCTTGGTGAGCATAGCTTGCCGATACAAACAGGCCATTGTCCCATTGTTTAGCAATACCCGTTGAAATAATAATTGAACGACCATCATCCGATGAATTCGTCATTTCTATGTCAACATTATCGCCACTGTAAATACTTTGATTGATAACACGTTCGCCGTCGGCTGCTAAGCCTACTGGGTTAATAGACGAGTTATGCCATACTGCTTCATTCTCTTTTTTATGGTAAGCAATTTCTGCTTGCCATTTAAAGCCATCACCTAATAGTTCAGAATCAAACTCATATTCAAAACCTATTTGAGTACGAATGCTTGAAGGCAATTTAAAGTCAGGGTCGATATACGCAACGCTACCAGCACCTTGCTTTAATGTATTTTTTATTTCATCAGGCACCTGAGTAATATCGGCAGTGTTATTTGCATAGTAGTCATTAATTACATCGTTTTGTGCTGATACTAAAGTAATGCCATCACTTTGAAATGAATTGTTATACCAAACATTTGGGATGCCGCCTTGGAAACGACCAATACCACCATTAATAGTAAGCGCTTCTGTTACGTAGTACTTAAAGCCAACACGAGGAAGTATAATGTCTAGACCATCAAGATTTTCTTGATTAGTAAAGCCATACGTATTAGCAAAGTTTTCATTTAGAGTTGGTTTATCATCTGATGATAAGCGCTCATAACGAACACCTGCTGTAACTTCTAAATCATCACCTACATAAAAAGTATCTTCTATGTAAAGCGCTAGCTGGTTACGTCTTACATCATATGCTGTATCAGCTGAATCATTAGTGTAAGCATTTTGATAAGAGAAATCATAAGAACCAATTTCACGGTTTTCAAAATTTTCTAAGCTATCAAACTTCCACGTTCCAAGAGAGTTTTGAGCAAACAAGTTATATAAACGAAGTGACTCGTACTGAGCCCCAAAGTTTATTTCATGCTCATCCATTAAATACGTAGCGTCTAACGTAAAAGTTAGATTTTGTGTTTCTGAACGGTTTGCATGGCGGTATTGATCTGTACCAAAGTTGTAAGAAGGACCATTTCTACCGTCTTCCTCAACAGTAATGCTTCCTAAGTTAGAGCGAGTTGCGCTATCAGAGGTAACATCTTTATACGACACACCAATTTCTGTTGAAAAGTTTTCAGACCAATCAGAGTAAAGTTTAGATGAAAAGTTATTAAACTTAGTTACGTATGCATAAGTGCTTGAAACTAATGCTATATTATCACCGCCAGTGCTAGAGTTACGCTCATCTTGGTCGTCTTGCCATTGATAAGTGAAATCTAAACGATGGTCATCACTTGCGTTCCAGCTTAATTTAACAAGCAAGTTTTTGTTTGTATCTTCTGGCGCACCGGCTAATGAATCAGTTAAGCCGTATTCATTATTTAAGATAGAGATAAAACGATTATAGTTAGCTTCAGAAGTATTAAATTCATTTGAAGCACCAGAGCCGTCAAAGCCGTAATCTAGATCTAATTCACTTGACCATTCTGCATAGTTAACAAAGTAAAACAGTTCATCAGCAATAATCGCTCCACCAACGTTAAAACCAAATCTTTCTTCAGTTTTAATCGGCTCTACTTTATTTGTAGAGTAAGTTTTATGACCTAGCTCATCAAGATCGTCTTCTTGTACAATATTATCAACATCGCCAGCTATCTCAGGAGTAGATATTTCGTAAAAGCCAGAAAACTTGAACTCATTTGTACCAGATTTTGTTACTGCATTAATAGTACCGCCACCAAAGTTACCTTTAGAAGCCGAAAATGGCGATACATCAACAGAGACTTGTTCAATAGCATCAAGTGCTACAGGAGGCTGAGAAGTAGGGTAGCCACCAAAGTTCAAGCCAAAGTCATCATTTTGACCAATACCGTCAACGGTTAAACCGTTGGTACGAGGGTTACTACCTGCAAACGTTAGCTCGCCATTACCATTAATACTGGCAAGTGGGTTTAAGCGCGCAATATCTTTAATGTCGCGATTAAAGCTTGGCATATTTTCAATGGTATCAGATCCAAAAGAGCTGCTTGAGCCACCTGATTGTTGAACAATCTTATAACCAGACACTTCAATCTTTTCGATGTTTAGCGGAGCTAGCTGTGAGCTTAAACGGTAAGTTTCACCAAGGTTTAAGTAGATATTTTCAACCGTTGTGTCGTTAAACGTATCAGAATCGATGATCACCATGTAAGGACCACCTACACGTAAACCATTAGCGATAAACGTACCACTTTCGTTTGTAGTGAGCTCGCTAATAGTTCCCGTTGGTTGGTGAACTACTTTGATTTTAACGTTTGCAGCACTGCCACCTGAAGGCGTTGTGATTTTACCACGCATTGCAGATGAAGTATCAGCAGCCATTGCGCTTGTAGAAACACCTAGAGCTAAAATTACCGCTCCAGTTAATTTCGAAAGGCGAAGCTTAGTCATAATGTTGATTTCCCGTGTGTAGGTTATATAAATTTAATACTGTTTATTTGTCAGTTGTCACTTTTAGTGCCGTTTCTAACTCTTTTGCAGAAGGGTCAAATAAGGCGTTTAATAGTCCAGCTAATCGAATACCCGCTTGTTGTAAGCGCGTCTTTATAATTGGAGTATTGTTATATATGTAGCTATAACCAATTTCGTTGTTAGTATATTTATAAATTTTTGTGGCTAAATTATGAGATTCTTCAACCCATGTCATAGGTGAGCTTTGTAAATACTCAGCAATTAACTCGCTGTTATTTGTATCAATAAATTGTGCGTACTCAGTAAACGATAAATTCTCGTTCTCAACTAACTTTGTATCCCAAAGGCTGTGAAGGTTTGTTTCTTCGTTAAAAAATGAAACCTTGATACGGTTACCACCTCTGTCTTCACCTCGACCCGCATGAAAGGGCTGATGGCTATCGCCCACCAAATGTACTAAAAAACGTAAACTGAACTGTTTAGCATCCAAGGTGCTATTTTTATCAGTGAGCGTTTGCATTGAATAGTGAATGCCTTCTAGGATATTACTTACAGATTCTTTGTTTTTAGTGTGATCGTGATTGAAGCTGAAAGATTTTCCTGGGGCTGCGTTAATGTAATGCCAACGAGATGATTTCTTTTGCCAAAAGTCGCCAGGAGCAGAGCGCATTTCATCAGGCCACGTTGATATTTGCGCAAGTGACTCACCATCAAGGTAGGGTTGTATTGCCGTTTTTGTTGTTTCGCTTATATGAGATTCTGCAATCTTCCCTACAATACGATGGCCATTTTGACCCCAAGCGTATGAGTTAGTGCTTGTGAATATTGCACTAATCAAAAGCACAGAAGATATCGAGTATTTTATATTGTTATGCATTAGAACTTCCTAAATGAATATTTCATGGGGTTGCTATAAGCTAATGCGGTCAATTGTCCTCACTTTTAATGTTGATAGGAAGGACTTATTAAAATTCATACTTTCTTATTCACTTGTGATTAAAATCAATAACTTATAATTAACAGGTAAAATTACTTGTTGTAATAAGTAAGTAAAGTTGTTCAAATACAATATATGATTTATTTTTGAGTGGCACTGCGTTGAATTTGAAAAATATCGTGTTACATAAAACGTTAATTGTTACATTTTTGTTTGTTTTATTGGTCGTTACGTGGGTTTGTGGACAAGTTAGTGTGTATAACGATGATTTGCATTTCCCAGTTATGATCGAAACCTCAACAGAGTGTCAAACAACAGCAACAAGTAATAAAAGCCAATTGATTGTTTTTACGCAATCAAAAAAAATAGCCAAGTTATTAACACAAAATTTGTGTTCTGATAACGTAGTGTCTAAGCAGTATGGCTCTGTAAAAGGATATTGGGGGTATAGAACGGCTGACAGCTTTGAGTTTGTTGGTAAAGGTATTGCTGATTTAATTTTGGCTAAAAATAATATTATGGCAGCCTTTAAAGCAGAGTCGACCTATAACTACCAGCCTGTTGTTGGCTTTTCTGACTACACGGCTTTTTTTATATCTTCTAAAGAAAAGCCTCGAATCACAAAACAATACTTTTTAGATAAGCGCATAGGTTTGCTTGATTATCCGACCAGCCGCTCAGGGCATATTTTACCAAAGCAGACGTTTAAAGAGTTGGATATAAATTTAGCTAATTTGAAAATCACTTATGCTAGCTCTCATAACGAATTACGTGATTTACTCGCCGACGGGAAAGTAGATATTATTGCCTCGTTTTGGAAAGAGAGCGACGAAAAACGTTTTTCGAAAAACTATATTACACCATTGAGTAATAACATTTCAGGAACAAGATGGTACTTAAAAATGCAGCAAAACAATACTGATTTATTGTGTGCAGTGCAAGCAAATTTGCTTGATATGTCTAAAGATCAAAGTTTGCATTACTATCAAAACGTCCAGCCATTTTGGAGTTGCGGTACTAGTTCAGTAAACTTAAAAGAGGAAGTTAGTGATGAGTAAATATAAACAACTGCTTGTTTTACTTTGCTTGTTTTTAACTTTATCGTCTGTCTTTTATATTTCTGTAACTCAAAAAAACCAGCAAGTAACTAAACAAAAAATAACGCAGATAGAAAGGCAAATAGCACTAGATTTACCATTACTTGATTTACCAAATGAGCTGCTTAAGCATTCAGGTAATAAAGATGCAGTTAACAGCTATATCAAAATCTTAAATAGCTACATTAATATGAGTGGGCTTAAAGTTGTTGCTATTGCACCAAAAAGCGAAATGGCAACACCTATAAACTCAAGCCAAATAATACGTAATTTGAGCACAAATAACGGACTCGTACTAGTTGTTTTTAGTGTTAAACACATTCACTTTCCGCTGAGTCATTTTATTTATTATTTTATATTTTTGGTATTAAGTGTGTTGATTAGTTTTTGGGTAAAGTTTGCGTTTATTAAACAAAGCAATAAGCAGTTTAATAATGCAAAGCATCAATCAATTGCAGAGCCTACGCCGCTGATACTTATTGTTGATCTTAACGATAAAACATTATCTAGTAGTTGTAACCCAGAACAAAAAATATGTTTAGCCAATAAGCCATTGTGCTTTTATTTAGCACTTGTAGAGTATTGTACAAATAACGATGATGTAGCACTTAGTCATAATAAAGATGTACCAGAGGAGCTGCTAGAGCTTGCTAACAAGTATTTTTATAGGTTAGTCCAACTTGGTCACACGGTTAGAAAAAGGCCTAACTTTAATAATAGTCTTGAAAAAACGTTGAGTGAAATACGTGCGGCACTAGATGAAGTACTTAACGAATGTCCTGAAAAGAAAGAATTATATTATCCACCAAAAGCGTATGGTGAGGGCTCTCGCTCTCGTCTGCATAGTTATGGGCTGGCAAATATTAGAAAAGGCAATATCGAAATAAGAGGAAAGTAGCTTAGCTATTTTCCTCTTATTATCTTTATTTACTTAGGAGCAAACTCAGCCGTTTTAAGAGGGCTGTTTTTTGATATAAAGTCTTGAAGGGCTTGGGCATCTGTTTCATCTGTACTAACAAACCCCTTTTTATTTGTAAGCGCAGGGTAGCCATCACCGCCTGATGCGTTATAGCTATTTAGACTCATTCTATACGTATTATGTTTATTAAAAGGCTGGCCATTAATAAGCACATTAACTAGCTGTCCATCTTTACGCTCAAACGAGAGTTTATGGTATTGCAAATAAGCACCTGCATCCGGTGGGAAGCTCGTTACTGTATTTAAATAATCCCATAAATCACTGCCTTGCCAATCCATATAAGTAATGCGATTTTTAAAAGGATGTACTTTTAAAATATCTTTATAGCTTACTTCACCAGCATCAATTGAGCTGCGAATGCCACCACCACTTATCAGTCCAAAGTCTGCACCCACTACATCCATTTGCGCTTGAATAATTACGCGAGCAAGATTAGTTTGCTGATAGCGGACTTTGTTTCTGTCACCTTCTAAACGAGCATCTACTTCACCAATGGTACCTTCAATTTGTTTAGCGCCTTTAGCTTGGTATACCGCTAAATAAGATTCAAGTTTTGAGTCTGGTTTAATGTACTCGTTCGCTAATACTTCTTTAGTTGAGCCATCAGCTTGTACTTTATCTACATACAAATTAACTGGCATCAATTTGTAGTCTAGTAACGTTAATTTTCCATTTTCAAGTTTAAACTCAGCTTTACCCACATACTTACCCCATTCATGGGCTTGCATAATGTAAGTACCGTTTTGTTGGTCTGGTTTACAGGCAAGACCTGGTTTAAAGTTATCGTCATTTACATTTGTATCGCTCATACATACAGGTTCTTGAGAGTGGCCACCAATGATCATATCTAGCGTGTTTGCAGGAAGTGAGCGAGCAAGTGTTACATCACCGGGTGCGTTAATACCAAAGCTAGCATCAACATAATGACCCATATGAGTCAGGGCGATTGTAATGTCAGGATTGTATTTAGCTTTTATTTCTTTAGCTAGTTTTGCGGTAACGTCAACAGGGTCTTTAAACTCTAAGTGCCCAATATACTGAGGATTACCAATTTTAGCTGTGTCGGTTGTTGTTAATCCAATAACGGCAATAGTTAAGCCATTTTTTTTGAATATTTTATAGCTATCAAACGCGTGCTCGCCTGATTCTTTTTCAAATATATTGGCTGATAAAAAAGGAAAGTTCACCCATTTTTGCTGTTGCTTTAAAACATCAATAGGGTTGTCGAATTCGTGATTACCCAATGCCATTGCATCGTAACCAATCAGCGACATTCCTTTAAAGTCAGGTTCTGCTTTTTGTAAGTCTGACTCAGGAATACCCGTATTAATATCACCACCAGAGAGTAGTAAAACGGCATGACCTTGTTTGTTCGCTTCAGCTCGAAGCGAATCAATAAGCGTTTTACGTGCAGCCATGCCGTATTCGCCTTTTTCATTGTGCCAAAAACGTCCATGGTTATCATTTGTATGTAGAACAGTTAAGTATTGAGTTGAGGGACTACTAGTTGATGATGAAGTGCAACCAAGTACACTAAGAATAATTGAGAATAAAATAATAATACGCATAAAATACCTATGGATTAAGGTCTACTTAATTTATTGAGCGGGTAGTTTAAACTAGTTTAATCCTAAAAAAACGTACTTATTTACATTTTATTTAGAAGGTGCAGTTAATTGATTTATGGCAGCACGTTCACGACGCCTTAATTCGGTATTCGCATATTCCCGCTTGCTGTGATTAGTACCTATCATCCATGTTAAAAAGCTCGCCGGTAGTTTTGTGTATGGTTCACCTTTGTGTAAACCAAAGTCGCAAATCGTTTGTTTAGTGTGTGGCATTGTTAGATCCTGTTGTTTGTGTTTTTTTAAAGTAACAAAAAGTAGTCACGCTTTTTAGATGATTTATTTGTAAATAATTAAATTTATATAGCTAAAAAGCATATAAATAATGATGTATGTAATTAATTTGTTATCAACACGGTCTAATTTGTATCAACTCGCACTTTAGAATCGATTTTAATCGCCTATGGTATTAATGTGTTAACGTATTAACTACTTATCTAAAAAATATAACAACAGGAATGTAACATGAAAAAACTTTTACTTGGCTCAGTACTCGCTGCAGCAAGTTTTACTAGCACCGCTACTATTGTCGAAATGAACACGAGCCAAGGTGTGATAGAAATTAATCTTTTTGATCAACAAACACCTAAAACAGTCGAAAATTTTTTAAGTTATGTTCAAGATGATTCATATAACGAAACAGTGATTCACCGCTCTGTCAGTAATTTCGTTATTCAAGGTGGTGGATTTACATTTTCTGATTCATTAGATGCGATTACGACAAAGCCTACTGTAATAAATGAGCCGGTTTTTTCTAATGTTAAGGGTACAATTGCTATGGCTAAATTATCAGGTGATGCTAATAGCGCGACAAGCCAGTGGTTTTTCAATATCACCGATAACAGTGCTGCACTTGATACGCAAAATGGTGGTTTTACTGTGTTCGGACAAATTACTGCAGCGAGTCAATCTACTTTAGATAAAATTGCAGCTTTGGTGCACTGTGGTGAAACTCCAGTTGTTGATATTACTGCTGAACAATGTTCAAGCAATGACGTAACGATTAGCAGTGCTAATTTAGTGACTATTCAAAGCGTAACTGTAATGGATGATGACCCGAATTCTTCAGCAGGGCTTACAGTCACTGCAAATACGTTAATTGACGCTGACACATCAACAGATTCAGGTAGTAGCTCTGGCGGCGGGTTAATTTGGCTTTTAGGTGCTTTCTTACTTGCGATACCTCGTTTAAAACGTGCTAAATAATTAAAATTAACGGTAATGTGGATGGCGTAAACCAGCCGTCCACATTACTATTATTAAACTTTGCTATTTAAAATAATATTCGCCAAACCATCGCAAGCCAAATTGAAAACACACAAATACAACCCAGTAAAAACACGTTAAAACGTGCGCGTACGTTATTTTTACCTAAATGAATAACACTATGCACAATTCGTGTTGCTACAAATAAACAGGCCAATATAGCCACAAGTGTACTGGCGCTACTTAGTTGTAGTGCAAGTAAACATCCCGCGTAAAAAAGTACAGGTATTTCAAACTGATTCGAAAAGTTCCTATCTGCAACCCTAATAGTGTCGCCAGCCTTATCTAACTGCATTGTTTTAAAATCGCTTAAATCTAGTTGTTTATTTTTAGCTGCTGCAAAGCGCCTTTTACCCATAATGAGCATAACAACCAGTGAAAGTGTAACTTGTGTGAACATGGCAAGTATGATGATTTTTTCCATTATTTTTCCTTATTATTATTTAGAGTTTGTGTATCTTTTGATATTGAATGATTTTTAATCTCACAAGGTTTTCAGATTCCCAATCTAATATTCGATTATGAAGTCATTTTTCACAATGTGTTACACAAAATAGCGTTATTTTGTAGAAAGTTATTAATTGAAAATGTTAGTTTAGCTTAACTATATTGCTTTGAATTGGCGCACGCTATTTTGCGCAATACTTTTTAATGGAAAACAAAAATGAAAAAGATTATTGGTTTTAGTGCCATCGCACTTGCAGTTTTAAGTGGTTGTTCAAATACGGCTTCGGTTTCAGTGGCGCCTCAGGCCTCTTTACTATCAGATACGTTAGTCGTAAGTCCTAACGATAACCGCGAATATAAAACACTTAAGCTGGCAAACGACATTGAAGTTATTTTAGTGTCTGATCCGGGGGCTGAAAAATCAGCAGCGGCACTAAGCGTTGGTGTTGGTTTACTGCACGACCCGATGTCGCAGCAAGGTATGGCGCATTATTTAGAGCACATGCTGTTTTTAGGCACAGATCGTTACCCAGATACAAAAGGGTATTCTGATTTTATGACCAAAAATGGTGGCGCGCACAACGCGTATACGTGGCTCGATATTACCAATTACATGTTTAAAATTAATAACGACGCGTTTGATGAAGGATTAGATCGTTTTGCCGATTTTTTCAAAGCGCCAAAGCTATACCCAGAATACACAGACAAAGAAAAAAATGCAGTGAACGCAGAGTGGTCAATGCGCCGCGAAATGGACTTTTTTGGTCAGTTTAAACTCGCGCGTAAAATGATGGGCGATCACCCCGCTAATCGTTTTTTAATCGGGAACCTTGAAACGCTTGGCGATAAAGAAAGCAGCTCGCTGCATAAGGAAACCGTCGATTTTTATAATAAATACTACTCTTCAAATATTATGAAAGTTGCGCTTATTTCTAATTTACCTATTGTTGAAATGGAACAAAAAGCGCAAAAATACTTTGCTGATATAAAAAATAAAAACATCGAAAAACCTACAGTGACTGCAAAGCTTGATTTTGATAACGCTGGCGGAAAACGCGTGTTTTATGCACCAAATGAAGATGTAAAACAGCTGCAGCTTGATTTCACCATTGCTAATAATAATAGCGAATTTGCACTTAAACCAAACCGTTTTGTAGCGTATTTACTAAGTAATGAAATGCCGGGCAGCCCAGCGCAACTTCTTCGTGATAAAGGGTGGGTGTCTCAGCTTTCAGCTTCAGCTGCACCAAATCAATATGGCAACTACGGTTCGTTAAATGTAAATATAGAGCTTACAGATGAAGGCATGAAAAATCGTGACGAAATAGTTGCGACTATTATGCAGTACATCGATTTAATTAAAAAAGAAGGCGTTGATAGCAAGTACTTCAACGAAATTCGTACATCACTAAATAACCAGTTTAAGTTTTTAGAAAAAGGTGATGAGTTTAATTATGTAAGCTCGCTTACGCAAAGCATGCAAGACTATCCGTTAAATCACGCTATTAATGCACCTTATTATTATGCAAAGTTTGACGCTGACGCCGTAAACAATGTACTTGAGCAGTTAAATGCCGATACCCTTCGTATTTGGTATGTATCGCAGCAAGAAGAGACTGATTCACAACTACACTTTTACGACGGTAAATACCGCATCAGTGACATTAGCGATGATGAAATTGCCAGCTGGAAAAAACCAAGCGAATTTAAGTTAGCACTACCAACAGTAAACAATTTATTGCCTGAAAATTTTGCAATAAAAACTCAAGCATTTAAAGAGCAAAAACACCCAGAACTTGCTTACGATAAAAATGGTGTAAAAGTATGGCGCCAAGCAAGTCAAAAATTTGCAGAGCAGCCAAAAGGGCTTGTCGAAGTTTATATAAATACTCAACCAGGTTTGAACGATATTAAAGCGGAAGTCCTTTATTCTGTTTGGGCCGATTTATATAATATTCAACAAAGTCAGTTAAGTACCGAAGCAGCAATCGCCGGTATGAGCGTAAGCTTAGCACCGAGTAATGGTCTTGTTTTATCTATGAGTGGTTTTACAGATAAGCAAGATGTATTGCTTAAACAAGCTTTAACCGGATTAAAAGCCGATGAAACAGCACAAGCATTTAGCCAAGCGGTAGATCGTTTTAAACGTAATTTACTAAACCAACAAAAGCAGTTTCCGTATGCACAAGCATTTGGTGAGTATTCAAAACTAACGCGTACAGGTGGTTTTGATACAGATGCGCTTATTAAAGCCGCTAACTCACTGAGTGTTGCCGACTTAGCACAATTAAAAACCGCTACGTTTGCACAAAACGATTTACGTGTATTTAGTTATGGTAACTACAATCAGCAAGATATAGACGCGATTGCACAAGAATTAAGTGCAACATTACCAAGTAATCATAAACACAGTGAATTTGCGCGAAGCAAAGCATGGTTGCCACAACCTGGCGAAACGCTGGTACTGCAAAAAGATATTGATGTAGCCGATGTAGCGGTGGTCGATATGACCGTTCACCCTGTTGCGGGTTACAAACAAAAAGCAGAAGCAGCTGTATTACAAAGCCACTTTAGAACAGTTGCGTTTGATAAAATGCGTACTGAGGAGCAACTTGCATACGCAGTAGGTGCGTTAGCTCGCCCAATTGAAGATTACTCAGCAATTGGTTTGTATATTCAAACACCGGTTAAAGGACCAAAAGAAATACAAGCTCGTTTTGATGAGTTTAAAAAAGAATACGCAGTTGAACTTGATAACATGAGCGACGAGACTTTTGAGCAGCTTAAAAACTCTACCCTTGTATCACTTAAAGAGCAGCCTAAAAACTTAAGTGACGAAATGAGCCCACTTATAAACGATTGGTACCGTGAAAACTTTACCTTTGATTCTAAGCAAAAGCTGATTGATGAAGTTGAAAAAGTAACGCTTGCAGATATAAAAGATTACTACAAGCAAACAATGCTTAACCCTAATGCCGCCCGTTTAAATGTGCAATTACGCGGTACTAAGTTTATAGAAAGTGACTTTGCCGATTTACCAAATCAAACTAAAATCACAACGCTTGATGCCTATTACAATGGTATTAAACTACAAAAATAAGCTTTATCTATGTAGCTAAAAATAAACCCCAATGTATCACTACATTGGGGTTTTTATTTAAGCAAATTTAAGCCATTATCAAAAAGCCTATAACAGCTAATGCCGCAGCAATCAGTGTATATGGCAATTGTGTAACGGCATGGCTCATTAAATTACAACCAGAACCTTGCGCTGCGAGTACGGTTGAATCTGAGTAAAAACACGCTTGGCTACCAAAAGAGGAAGCCGATAATAGCGCACCAATGACCAGTGGTATGTTTGCATCAACCGCATTTGCCAGTGGCATAACAATCGGAATTGATACAGCAAAAATACCCCAGCTAGACCCAGTTGCAAACGCTAAAATAGCCATTGAAATAAATACCACGGCTGGTAAGTATGCAGCGGTCATATAAGGGCTTAAGCTGCCAATAACAAACTGAGGCAAACCAATTAAGTCGCATACATCTTTAAATATAAACGCAGCTATAACAGTACCAATCGCGGGGATCATACTTTTAAAGCCATCAAGCATGCGTTCAATCATTTCACTTACGCTCATTAATTTTTGTAGAGCATAAAACGGGAGAGTGACCGCCATTGTTGCTAATAAGCCTTTGTATACGTCTATTTCAAAGTAAACAGTAAATGCAACCAGTAAAATAATCGGCACCAAAAAGTTACGTAATTTACCTTTAGGATCAGCATCTTCAAAGTTTTCTTCTACGGCTTTTACTGCATATTCATCCGCTGTTTGAACGTCATTGTATTGGGCTGGATCAACTTGAGCTTGCTCAATTTGAGCCATTTGCTCTGCTTTTTTCATTGGGCCAATCGCAGGGATAACACCCAGCACAACAAGTAAAACAACAAGCACTGCAAACCACGCGTAAAACATGTACGGAATAGCTTGAATATAAACAGCAATCCCTTTGCCTTCCTCAGCAATACCGTTATCTACCAATAAGCCACTAAAAAATACCGCCCAGGTAGATAAAGGGACAAGCACACAAATTGGTGCAGCAGTTGAGTCAACAACGTAAGCAAGCATCTCACGGCTCACTTTAAATTTATCGGTAATGCGTTTCATGGTTTCACCCACAGTAAGCGCATTTAAATAGTCATCAATAAAAATAACCACACCTAAACAAAAGGTCATAAACAAAGATGAACGCTTACCTTTGGTGTACTTAAGAGCTAGCTTGCCAAAAGCCGATGCACCACCTGTACGCACTAATAGTGCGATAAGTGCGCCAAAACCACCACATACAAGTATTAGCCAGCCGATGGTTTCGTCTGTCATCACTTTTAGCGATGTACTCGCAAAGTTAGTAAGTACCTGTGCAGGGTCGGCTATAACTAAACCAACTAAAGCACCAATAAGTAAAGATAAAATAGGGCGGCGTAATACAACAGCCAATACAACTACCACCAACGGTGGCAGTAAACTTAACGCAGAAGGTTCAAGCATTTAAGTATTCACAAAATTAAAAGCATGTATAAAAATTAAAATAGTATTAATTTTTAAACTGCTTATACAAAAACAAAGAAGATGATAAGTTTGTTGTTAAATCATTTTCCAAGTCACTGCTTTTGTACGCGTGGGAGGGACACTTAAACAGTTATGTTAAATAGCTGTTTAAGTGAAACGCGTTGGCTTTGGCGCCAGACGGTGCGAGGAGTGCAAACCGCTATTGTTGTGCCTGTAAAAACATCGGCGCAAAAATAATCTGCTTTTTAATTTCAGTCAACAAAAAGTTACATGCTAAACAAAGTTTTTTAGAGGAACTTACATTGAACGCAGTATTTAAAACAAATCGTCTGTTGTTACGCCATGCGAATGAGATTGATGCAGCGGTTTTACTTAAGCTAGTTAATCAGGCTAGTTTTATAAAGCACATTGGCGATAAAGCAATTTATACCCTTGATGATGCCAAGTCGTACATCAATCAGTCATTTATTGCTTCTCATAACTACCAAGGCTTTGGTCCTTACGTTATTACTTTGCATAATGCTGAAGTGATTGGCGTTGTTGGGTTTTATAAACGTGCAGCGTTACAACAACCTGATTTAGGTTTTGCACTTGTAAGCGGTTTTGAAAAAAAGGGCTATGTTTTTGAAGCGGCCAGCGCACTTTTGCAACATAAACATAAATTTGGAATTACAAAACTGTGTGCAATAACATCACTAGATAATAGGGCATCGCAGAATGTGTTGTTAAAATTGGGTTTTAAAATAGAGGGCAGAGCGGTTATCAATAATGATAAAACCGCCGTGATTATATTGTCACTTAATGATTAAAGTCTTGCTTGTTCTATTTGTTTTGCAACATTTAGGTTTATATTTAGCCATGTTGCTTCAAGTGTCGAAACCAGGCCATCGTATCCATCATCATCAATAGGCACTATGTTTGAAAAATTATGAATACTTACAAGACGTCGTCCGGTTTCTGGATGTGTATAGTACAAGCGCCAGAGCCCCGAAATATCGGCGTTACCTTCCATATCGCCATTAAAGTGGTGAATCTCGTATTCAAGTTCATAAAATGTTTGTTGATCGAGTTCAGTAATGACCGGTAAGCCCTTTATTACCATCCAGTTAGGCATAGCATTAAAAAGTGTTTGCTGGGCTGTGGCAGTAAGCATTACATCTGGCGATTCACCCCACAGGTTGTAATTAGCAGCATGAATTTGGTTGCTGTCTATTTTCATAGCAATGCCCAAATTATTTAAAGCGCCTCTGAGTACAACAGTTTGTATTCTTAGTTGCGCATCTGTATCCGCAATGTTGCGAGACGAAGCGCCTATTGGCTGTTCAAACTGGTAATACTGTGTCGCAGTTTGTATTGATGAACTACAACCTGACAATAGTAATAATAAACTTGCAGTTAAAAATAACGATCTCATTATTGCTTCCTTGGTTTTGGATCTGCGGGTAATGATTTATCAAAAATTAGCATATTAGGTTGCTCGTTCAAACCACGAGTAAGCGGTTGTAACCCTTCACTTAAACGTTTAAATTCTTTTAATGTTTGCTGTATTTGATGATGAAGTTCAGAACCGGCTTGGTAACTGGCCATTGTTTTGTCGAATTGACGCATGGTTACTTCAAATTGCACCATACTTTTTGTCATTTTCTCAAAATTACGGTTAAAGTCACCCGGTAAATTTTGTGTGTCTTTTTGGCTCAGTAGCTCTCGCATTTCATTAGCAAGCGCTCGATAGTCAGTAAATGTCGCTTGCATTTGCGCTAAGCTATCTTCAATTTTTAAGTCATTAACTTTATTGAGTACATCAGATACTTGATCTGCCAATACGGTTATACCGCTGGAAATACTTGGAAAAACATCATATTGAACAAGTTTGCCTAAATGCGCTGCGGGTGCGTCGGGATATATATCAAAATCAACATACACCGCACCCGTTAATAAATTGCCGGGCTTTAATGAAGCGCGCATCCCACTTTCAATCCAGCCTTTTAAACTACCTTGCCAATATTCTTTAGCTGAAGCACTGTCATGATACAAACGTCCGTATTCTACTTTTATAAGTACCGGAACAGCCGTATTGTGGTTTCTAAAGTGAGCGGGCTTACCGTTAACAATTACATTAGCAGGGGCTTCTACAACAGTCCCAACACGCATACCTCTATATTCTACAGGCGCTCCTGTGCGCAACCCTCTAACGGATTGTTCAAATTCAATTAGGTAGTAATCAAAGTCGTAAAAGCGCTCTTCTAACGCTTCTTTATAGCTTTGGCTTAATGAAAAGCTATGCCCATCTTGTGCTATTTCACCCGGGGCCTGTTGCTCGGGTAACCCAACAGAAACACCGCCTTTTAAAAGTTTGCTTAAAGAGCCAGTATTTATATTAATACCGTCTGCAGAGAGGTCAATTTCAATACCCGCGTTCACCCAAAAAATAGAATTCATAGTGATGAGGTTTTGATAAGGTTCTTTAATAAACACGCCATACTTCATTGCTTGGTTTTCCCAATCAAAAATAGCGGTTTCTATCTGACCTATTTTGTAATTTTTGAAAAATATACCGGTACTTACATCTAGTACTTCAGCGTTATAACTAAGGAGTTTAAAGCGACCGCCTTTAACGTCTTTGCCGATAAGTGCGGGTTCATCTTGGAGCGTAAACCTTTCTTTTAGCTCTTTACTTTCTCCTGGAGAAAACTCTAAATAAACACCTGATAAAAGAGTACTCATACCACTAATACCTGTTTCATCAATGCGAGGTTTAACGACCCAAATTTTTGCATCATCGGTTAATAAGCCATTGTAATTTTTATCTATTTGTGCACGAGCAATAACACTGTCTTGTGTGTCAGATAAACGAATATGATCGATTTGACCTATTTTTACACTGCGTACTTTTATTTCCGTTTTACCTGCAATAATACCTTCGGCCTGTGGCATTTCGATAAAAATAGTAGGGCCTTTATTTGCTTGATACTGATATAGCATCCACATGCCCACTAAAAGCGCAATTGCCGGAATGATCCAGATGGCGGAAATCTTCGGTTCTTTTGTTATTTCAGCAGTTTCGGTCATGCTTTATTCTCTGATATCTTATTTTTAGGTGAATCCCACAACAGTCGTGGGTCAAAGGCATGGGCAGCCATCATTTGGCATAATACCATAACTGTAAAAAATACAATGCCAAGACCTGGAGTTACCGACATTAAATTACCAAGCTGTACCAAGGCAACTAAAATAGCAACGACAAATACATCTATCATTGACCATTTTCCAATAAACTCAGTCAGTTGATAAATTCGAGTATAACTTTTTGTATGCTGATTTGCAGGCTTTGTAACCATAATACATAAAAAGCTCAGCACAAACGCTTTAGCAAGCGGTACAACCACACTGGCTAAAAATATAATGGCAGCAATGGGATAGGAACCACTCTTCCAAAGTGTAATTACACCACCAATTAATGTAGAGGGGGATTCATCACCTAAACTAGTGGTATGCATTATTGGTAAAACATTAGCAGGAATATAGCAAATAACTGAGGTTATTAACCATGCAGTTGCTTTTTGTACACTATAAGGGTTTCTGACGTGTGTTTTAGTGTGGCAACGCTGGCATATATCACCGGTGCATAGTTGGTGACATACATGGCAGGCTTTAATATTTTCATCAATTGCGCGTTTTGCGTGATCAGCGCCTTCGAGTATTTTTACAGGCTTAATTTGAGCCCATAAACGCGGGCGATTTAAGTGAACAAGTGCTGCTATATATAAAATAACAAACCCTACATAAGCCCAAAAACTTGCCCCAAAGCTAATATCAGCCAGCGACATAATTTTAACCATACTGACCAGCACACCGATTAAAAATATTTCTGACATAATCCAAGGCTCTAACGCAAGCGTGAATTTCAATAACCGCCTTGCTATGCCTTCGGGCAATGTTTTTAATACCCCTAAGTGCAGAGGGATCAAAATAAGGAGTAAACCCATAGGCAGGGCAATAATACTCAAATCAATAAATAAGCCGAGTAGTTCGCTATCGTAATTAAATAAAATTCGTGCGGCATCGGGTAGAGTAATTGTTTGAGTAATGCCGCTACTGCTAAATGAAATGAAAGGGTAAAACATGCTGCTTAGCAACATTAACAAAGCGCTAAAACTCAGTGCAACAATACGGCTGTCGTGATTCACATCGGCTTCGCAAAGTTTATGATGACAATGTGGGCATATCGCCATTTGTTTCGCGATTATGCGAGGTATGTCTATGATCAGATCGCAGCAGGGGCAGACAGTTTGCAATTTAATACCAAGCAAGAAGAATGTTTGTCCAATTTTGCAATATTTAATGCATTAATACAACGCGAACAGTGAATAAGCCTTTAAAAGCCAAACATTTTAATATTGTTTGGCTTTAGGGCTTTTAGTCAAATAACGCCACCGTTTGGCGTGTAAGGGCTATTAACTCCCCTGATTGTGACCAAATACAGCCATCTTCTAAACCATAACCATCTTTTGAATGATGAGTGATTGCTTCAAAGCCAAGCCATTCGCCAGGTGTTAAGTTTGGTTCTTGCACAAACTCTAAGTACCAAGACATGCTACTAGCTGGAGCGGGTTGTTTAAACATTTGTAATAACGTAGGTGGCCATGCATCTGTTAATGCAATAACGTGCGCTTCTGTTATTTGCTCTGGGGTGTGCTTAAAGCGCATCCAGCCCCCTAAGTGAGAAGTTTCTGCGCTGCTAAATGGCATAGCGCCTTGTTGTGGGCATAAATCAACATGCTGAAAAAACTCAGGCATCTGGCCTTTAACAAAAGGGAGTGTATAGCGCTCGTCTACCGGTTTTAACCCTAAAGATTTTGAAACGGGCACATTAACACCCGACTCTCTACTTTTAGCAAAACATGCTTGTACGATAACGCACACTTGTTCATTTTGAATGGCTTTGGCAAGTACCTGTGTACTACTTTTACCTTGTCGTAATATTTCTACTGATAAAGAAAAGGGAGTATCGGCAAGCAATGGTCCTACAAAATTAGTGCTAAGAGAAAGTAGACGACGATCACTTGCAACCTTACCTCTGATTGCTTGATACAACAGTGCGGCTGATAGCCCACCAAAAGCAGTTCTGCCTTGGCACCAGTTTTCTGGAAATTGCATTGTGCTAGTTAATTGTTCGGTATTGTCTGAACTTCCAATTTTTTCAGCTTGGAGAAGTAATTGTTCAAAATGCATGAAGATGTCCTTTTAAAGTGCGATTTAATAAATTTATAACACAACCAAACTAGTCAGACCAGTAATTAAAAGCGCCTCTGGCGGTGTAAAAATCATCATTCCTTACAATTATTAGGGTTATTTTGTAAATAAATCATAAAAAATGAATTTTTTTTCATTTTTACAGTTGAAATAAGTTTGGCGCATCCCTATTTACTAAGTCATCGAACGTATTAACGAATATTGAAGTTGGAGAAGTTTCATGGGTAAAATTATTGGAATCGATTTAGGTACTACAAACTCTTGTGTTGCAGTACTTGATGGTGGCAAAGCACGTGTTATTGAAAACGCGGAAGGCGATCGCACAACCCCGTCTATTATTGCTTACACGCAAGACGGCGAAACATTAGTAGGTCAATCTGCTAAGCGTCAAGCGGTTACTAACCCGACAAACACATTATTTGCAATTAAGCGTTTAATTGGTCGTCGTTTTGAAGACGAAGAAGTACAACGCGATATCGGCATCATGCCGTTTAAAATTGTTAAAGCTGATAACGGCGATGCATGGGTAGAAGCGGGCGGCGAAAAACGTGCTGCACCACAAATTTCTGCTGAAGTACTGAAAAAAATGAAGAAAACAGCTGAAGACTTCTTAGGTGAAGAAGTAACTGAAGCCGTAATCACAGTACCTGCATACTTTAATGATTCACAACGTCAAGCAACGAAAGATGCTGGTCGTATTGCGGGTCTTGAAGTTAAACGTATTATCAATGAGCCAACTGCTGCGGCACTGGCTTACGGTATGGATAAAAACCGTGGCGAAAACATCGTTGCAGTATATGACTTAGGTGGCGGTACTTTCGATTTATCAATCATTGAAATTGATGAAGTTGAAGGTGAGCACACTTTTGAAGTACTTGCTACAAACGGCGACACTCACTTAGGTGGTGAAGATTTCGATAACCGTGTAATCAACTACTTAGTAGCTGAATTCAAGAAAGATCAAGGCTTAGACCTTAAAAATGATCCGCTTGCAATGCAACGTGTTAAAGAAGCTGCTGAAAAAGCAAAAATTGAACTTTCATCTGCACAATCTACTGAAGTAAATCTTCCGTATGTAACTGCTGATGCATCTGGTCCTAAGCACATGAACGTGAAACTAACACGTGCTAAGCTTGAGTCACTAGTTGAAGATTTAGTAACTAAAACAATTGAGCCACTTAAACGTGCACTTGCTGATGCTGATTTATCAGTAAGCGACATCAACGACATTATTCTTGTTGGTGGTCAAACACGTATGCCTTTAGTACAAAAAATCGTTGCAGAGTTCTTCGGTAAAGAGCCTCGTAAAGATGTTAACCCTGATGAAGCAGTAGCCGTAGGCGCAGCGATTCAAGGTGGTGTACTTGCTGGTGACGTTAAAGATGTACTATTACTAGACGTTTCTCCATTATCTCTAGGTATTGAGACAATGGGTTCAGTAATGACTGCATTGATTGAGAAAAACACGACGATTCCTACTAAGAAATCGCAAACATTCTCAACAGCTGAAGATAATCAATCTGCTGTAACAATTCATGTACTTCAAGGTGAGCGTAAACGTTCAAGCGACAATAAATCTCTAGGTCAATTTAACCTAGAAGGTATTCGTCCAGCACAACGTGGCACACCACAAATCGAAGTAACATTTGATGTTGATGCCGATGGTATCTTACATGTATCTGCTAAAGATAAAGATACAGGTAAAGAGCAAAAAATTACGATTCAAGCATCTTCAGGCTTAAGCGATGACGAAATTGAAGCGATGGTTCGTGATGCAGAAGCACATGCTGAGGACGATAAAAAGTTTGAAGAACTTGTAGCTGCCCGTAATCAAGCTGATGCTTTAGTTCACGGTACACGTAAGCAAGTTGAAGAAGCTGGCGATGCATTACCAAGCGAAGACAAAGAAGCGATTGAAGCGGCTGTTGTAGATTTAGAAGCGGCTATTAAGAGCGACAATAAAGAAGAGATTGAAGCTAAAACTCAAGCGCTTGCTGAAAAGTCTCAAAAACTGATGGAAATTGCTCAAGCGAAAGCGCAGCAAGGTTCAGCAGATGCAGGCGAGCAACAGCAATCAGCTAAGCAAGACGACGACGTTGTTGATGCAGAGTTCGAAGAAGTGAAAGACGACAAATAATTGTTGCTAATGCTTCTCGCTAGCCAAAAACACTTAACTCAGTTGAGTGTTTAGGTTAGGATGAACAATTGAGGCGCGCGAGCAATAGCTTGTCGCGCCTTTTGCATGTGTTTAAGGTTCAAATTCAATGATAAATCGATGCGATTTATCGGTTTATCCAGCAGCTTACGCTGCAAATAGAAAAGAGTAGTGTGATAGATATGTCAAAACGCGATTATTACGAAGCCCTCGGCGTAAGCAAAGATGCGAGTGAGCGAGACATAAAAAAAGCGTATAAACGCTTAGCGATGAAATATCATCCAGATCGTACCGCAGGCGATAAAGATCTCGAAACAAAGTTTAAAGAGGTTAAAGAAGCCTACGAAATTTTAACCGATGCGCAAAAACGCCAAATGTATGACCAGCATGGTCATGCGGCATTTGAGCAAGGCGGCGGTGGTGGCCATGGTGGTTTCGGCGGCGGCCAAGGTGATTTCGGTGATGTATTTGGCGACGTATTTGGCGATATTTTTGGTGGCGGCGGTGGTCGACGTCAATCTCGTCAGCAACGAGGCTCTGACTTACGTTACAACATGGACTTAAGCTTAGAAGAAGCGGTTCGTGGTAAAGAAGTTGAAATTAAAGTACCTACATGGGTGGGTTGTGAGCCATGTGACGGCAGTGGTGCTAAAGCGGGTTCTAAACCTAAAACATGTACTACTTGTCATGGTGCTGGCCAAGTGCAAATGCGCCAAGGTTTCTTTGCTGTGCAGCAAACATGTCCAACGTGTCAAGGACAAGGTCAGATTATTTCAGATCCTTGTAACAAGTGTCATGGTCAAGGCCGCGTAGAAAAAACCAAAACGCTTTCAGTTAAGATTCCAGCTGGCGTTGATACCGGTGACCGTATTCGCTTAACAGGTGAAGGCGAAGCCGGAATGCACGGCGCGCCATCTGGCGACTTGTACGTGCAAGTATCGGTTCGCGAGCATGAAATATTTGTACGTGAAGCGAATAACTTATATTGTGAAGTACCAATTAGCTTTACGACAGCAGGCCTTGGTGGCGAAATTCAGGTGCCGACACTTGATGGTCGTGCAAAACTTAAAATACCGTCTGAAACGCAAACGGGAAAAATGTTCCGTATGCGTGGCAAAGGTGTTAAGTCTGTACGCAGTGGTGCCCAAGGCGATCTAATTTGTAAAGTGGTAATCGAAACGCCAGTTAATTTGAACGAGCGTCAACGTGAACTACTGACTGAATTAGATGAAAGCATGGGCACAGATAGCTCTAAAAACCGTCCTAAAGAGCAAGGCTTTTTTTGACGGTGTTAAAAAGTTTTTTGATGATTTAACTAAGTAAATTTAAATTATTATAAATAATGAAACGGCGCTTTTTAGCGTCGTTTTTTTTGCTTTAAATTTTATTTTTGTTACTGTTAATAAAAAATGATTAAGTATTATGACACCTGCAATCGATCTATTGAAAAAATCAAAAATCTCGTTTGATGTCTTAAGTTACGAGCACGACGCTAGCAATAATCACTATGGGCTTGAAGCAGTTGAAAAGTTAAAGCTTAATAGCCATCAAGTATTTAAAACATTAGTGCTTGAAACACATGAAGGCGAATTAATTGTTGCAGTAACACCTGTTTCTCAACAAATTCATTTAAAGCAATTGGCAAAATTAGCCTCATCTAAAAAGGTGGCGATGGCGGCTGCACAAAAAGTACAAGCCAGTACGGGGTATATTTTAGGAGGGGTAAGTCCACTGGGACAAAAAAAACGCCTCGCTACCTACATTCATGGTAGTGCATCACAGTTTGAGCACGTATATGTAAGTGCAGGAAAACGCGGTTTAGAAGTGAAATTAATGACAACCGATCTTATTACATTAACTGGTGCAAAACTGGGGATATTTTAACTTTTTCTTTTTGATATTTACGGGGAGTCCATATAAGGCCCTAGTTTCCAGATTATGAGTTTGCCGCTTTAATAATTATTAACTACAGTCAAATAACCTCTCATGCATAAGTTATGGCAGTATATGAATTTTTCTGATGTTGATTATTTTGCGGTATTAATTGCCGCGCTCTCTTGCTTTATGCTTGGTGGCATTTGGTATTCAAATAGAATGTTTAAACAAGCTTGGCTTGAAAGTTGTGGTTTAACAGAGCTAGATTTGCAATCAGCAGATCCAAAATTAATTTTTGGAGGGAGCTTTTTATTATCTTTTATAGCCACTTTTTTGCTTGCATTGTTTCTAGGTGAAAACCCTAACGTTGGTGAAAGTGTAGGAACTGGATTTATTATCGGTGTATTTTGGGTTAGTAGTTCACTTGGGCTTAGTTATATTTTTGAGCAACGGCCGATGAAGCTGTTTTTAATTAATGGTAGTTTTCATATTTTACAATTTTCTTTAATGGGCCTAATTTTGGGTATTTGGCCTTAGTCTTGTTACACTTTAGGTATTACTTTGAATTAATGACTAATTATGGCTAAACCAAATAAAAAAGGGCCAACAAAAACGGTTGATATTTTTTGTTCTGCTTGTAAAACCCCCTTATTTAAGTATCGAAAGGGCGGTAAAGGAGCGCTTGTTAAATGTTTTATAGAACGTATTAGCCAAAATTTCACAAAAGAGCCCTGTATTTGCCCTAACTGTAATCGTCCTTTTGCAAGGCCTGCTGTGATAAGAGGGATACCCGCTTATAAAATTATTGGTGGTAAAGTTACATTTAAATAAGCATATTGCTTATACGGACATATGGCCTTGTTAGAATTTATCATCTTGATAGAATCGCTCGGTTTTGCTGTTTCAATGAATGAAAAAATACCCTCCCCACGGATCGGGCCAGTTTTTTGGGTTATTTAAAAATGGATAAAGGATAGTTTCGTGATAGCACTCTTATTTGACATCATAGGTATGACAGGCACTTTTTTAGTCGTTGGCTCATTCTTTTTACTGCAGCTAGGTAAAACATCTCCAACTAGCTTAATTTACAATATGATGAATTTAACAGGGGCCATTTTATTGTTGATCAGCCTTTGTTATAACTTTAACTTAGCCAGTTTTGTAATCGAAATATTCTGGATTGCAGCGTCATTAATTGGTTTATACAAATATGTTAAAAATCGAAGAGCTGTAACTGCAAGCTAATTTAGCGAATAGATAATGCTCTATATCAATTTGCAATAATACGTTATCAATTTAAGGGATAAAGCCTGAGGCTAACAGAAGTCAAAATTTCTGATTTACAACGCCATGGATGCAGTAGATAAAACAATGTAGAAGTCATTGCTGGGAACAACTAAATAACGATTTTTTACCTTGTTATCGGCAATGTTTACTACCTCAAAATAGATAACTTAATGAAGTGAATTGGTATAATAAAAAATCACCGTGAACATTTTTGGTTGCGGTGATTTTTTTTACTCGCTCTGATTTTTGTCAACAAAAGTTTATATCGCTATGACTAATAAGCCGTTAAACTAGGTTCTTTAAATTCATCAGGTTACTTTGTGGGTCAGTATGTTTTCTCTTTCTAAAAGAATCATTATTACTTGTATATTACCCATATTTATTTTGTTGATATCATTTTTTCTCGGACGAACTCATGATATTGAGCAAGCAAACCTTCAGGCTGAACGCCAAGTTACTCAATTAAATAATTATATTGATACTGAACTTGCACGCTTTTCTGCGATCCCAGAGTTATTAACTTATAATGAGTTGATGATAAGTTTTGTATCAGGATCACCACAACATTATAGCGCAATTAATAATTATCTAGCTGATATTCAGCAAGCCAGTGGTGCGTCTGACATCTTTGTGTTGGATACGCAAGGTGATGTTATTGCAAGTAGTAATTGGCAGACTGATTACACTTTTTTGGGCAGTAACTATGCTTTTAGACCCTATTTTAAACGTGCTTTTACGGATGATAAAGTGGCCTATTTTGCACTTGGTATACGTTCAAATAAACGAGGCATATATTTTTCACAAGCAGTTTATAGTGATAATAAAGCCATTGGAGTAGTGGTTTTAAAAGTTAATGTGAGTAAGTTCGAAAATGATAGAGAGTTGCTAAACACGTCGAAAGGGAGCCATTTTTATTTACAACTTCCCGATCACGTTATTGCCATGTCTGATATTGAACAGTGGCGTTTGAATAGCTTTACTCAGCTCGGAATTACTGCAAAGCAGGAGATCAAATCTAGCCGTTCTTATCTGGATCATCAACCGATATACATAAAGCAGTATCAGTCTCAGAGCCAAAGTACGACGCAATTTAAAATTGATAAACAGCGATATGTTTCGTCCTCAATGAAACTCAATAACTTTAATGCCACAATGCATATTCTTGTCGATGTATCAAAGGTCGATAGCGCACAAATATCGCGCTTATTTTGGGTTATTATTATCTACAGTTTTATAATTATTATTGGGTATAGCTTATTAGCTCGTTTTGCTGGATATAAAAAATTACTTTATTCAAGGCATAGTCTTGAGCAAAAAGTAATAGAGCGTACCCAAACGCTTGAAAAGGTACAAACGGCTCTAGTGCAATCAGCTAAACTGGCTACTATAGGGCAGCTGAGTGCTGGTATAAATCATGAAATAAACCAACCTCTTAGTGCAATTAATACATACCTAGCAAGTGCTAAGCGGCTATTAGCAAAAGGTAATTACGAAGCCTTAAGTCAAAGTTTGGTTATTATTGAAGGGCTAGTCGAGCGAGTGCATAAGATTGTAGGGCAGCTGAAGCACTTTAGTAAACCATCAGGGATGCAATTAAGACCATACCCGCTTGCTGCGCTTGTTAATAATGCATTAATGATTTCTAGCGCGCAGTTAAAGCAAGACAATGTGCAGGTAGAGCCCCCGCAATTTGATGAAGCAGTCATCGTTTGGGTTGATGCTCTTAAGTTTGAACAAGTGCTGGTTAATTTAATTACCAATGCCAGCCAAGCTATGAATGGTGCTGTTGAACGTAATTTGACCTTCAATTTGGAATGTTTTGAAGAACGCGTTAAATTCTCTATTTTAGACACCGGTTCGGGTATTGAACAACATGTATTTAGTCATTTATTTGAGCCCTTTTACAGCACTAAAGATAGCAAAGGTCTCGGTTTAGGGTTATCAATATCAAAACAGATTATTGATTCATTTAATGGCTCTTTAAGCGCACACAATAGATTGCAAGGCGGGGCTGAATTTATTATTAGTCTTTCAAGTAAGCAGGGGGATAAGCATGATTGATAGTTTGTTGTGTAAACACATTATAGTGATTGATGATGAAGCGATGATCAGAGATTCGCTAAAACAACTACTCACACTAGAAGGTTATACAGTAGAGTGTTTTAACGACGCAAGTACGGCTCTTAGTAAGCTTAGCCGACGGTATAATGGAATTGTGCTTAGCGATATTAATATGCCCACAATGAACGGTTTAACTTTACTCGAGCAAATCACAGCCTTTGACAGTGAGCTTCCTGTGATATTTTTAACCGGCTATGCCGACGTGTCCATTGCGGTAAAAGCGATGCAATTAGGGGCATACGATTTATTCGAAAAACCGCTGAACGAACACCTACTTGATTGTATTGCCAGAGCTTGTGATAAGCGCAGTCTTGTTATGGAAAACCGCGCATTAAAAGTGGTTGTGCAAAAAGCATCTGCGCCGGGTGTACGTATATTGGGGGATACGCCCAAAATGCAACATATGATGCATTTATTAAATACAGTAATAGATACGCCAACAGATATAATGATTGAAGGCGAAACCGGCACAGGAAAAGAGCTCGTAGCACGCTATTTACATGATCAGAGTATTCGTTCGAGTTGTAACTTTGTGGCGATTAACTGTGGGGCTGTACCAGAGCAATTAATAGAAAGCGAACTGTTTGGCGCAGCAAGTGGAGCATACACGGGTGCTACGCAAAGCCGTAAAGGTAAGTTTGAATATGCACAAGGCGGTACGGTCTTTTTAGATGAAATAGAAAGTACCCCAATGTCGCTGCAAGTTAAATTACTGCGCGTATTAGAAGAGCGAAAAGTAACCCCTGTAGGCGATAACAAAGCCATCGATTTAAATATAAGGATTGTAGCTGCGACAAAAGTTGATTTACTTTCCTTGGTGGAGAAAGGCGAATTTAGAGCTGATTTATATTACAGGTTGAGCTTAGTTAAAGTAAATATTCCGCCTTTACGAGAGCGAAAAGCAGATATACTTTTATTGTTTAAGCATTTTAGTTCCATTGCTGCAACGCGCTATCACAAGCCTCCAGCACCCCTGAACAGCGAAATACAACAGCGCTTAGTTGCTTATGATTGGCCTGGTAATGTAAGAGAGCTCAGAAACCAAGCCGAACGTGCGGTATTACTTGGCGCCGAACTTGCCTTTACCGAGGTTAATACGCAGCAGTTTGGTGGATTATCTCCTGATTTGAGCTTATCAGAAAAAGTGGCTTTTTATGAGCAATCACTGATTGAATATGCGCTTGAGCAAAATCATGGAAGCATTAAAAATACCATGGAAACACTGCAAATTGCGCGTAAAACACTTTACGATAAAATGAGTAAATATAATCTTAATCGAGATATGTTTACGGAATAGTTGTGCGGATTTAGTGACAATATGTATTTCTAAGTGTGCGGTTAACCGCACACGCTTGTATAAATAATAACAGCAATTTTTTTTAAGATTATGAAAAAAAAGGTTTTTATATCATTGGCAGTAAATTTGCCTTATTAGAGCTGACAATAAGTTGATTCTAATAATTAGGACGCACAATGATAAAAACAACACACCTATCTACTTTGCTTATACCCCTGAGTAGTTTAGCAATATTGCCCAGTATTACTTTAGCCGCTGATTATACCGTTTACGGTAAAGCAGAAGTTCAAATCGCAAATACCGACACTGGTATTATGCGCTACGCCAAAGAAGGTACGCAAATTGAAGCGCCTTTTTCTCGTATTGGTATAAAAGGTCAGCATAAATTAAATGAATACTTAAGTGCAGTTTTTAAATACGAAGTACAGGTGAAAGGCTTTGAAGAGGATGATACAGAAGAGCCGTTTACAGCACGTAATACTTATTTGGGTCTAAAAGGGGCGTTTGGTGAAATCGTTATAGGTAGAAACGATACGCGCTTTAAATACTCCGAAGGAAAATTAGATAACTTCAATGAAACCCAAGGTGATATGGCGCAGGTAATTGCTGGGCAAGATCGGCTTGGTGATACGCTTACATACACATCTCAATATTGGTCTAATGCTCAGTTTTCGTTTACCTATGCTCCAAAAGACGATAATAAAAATAACAAAGCAGGGTTTGCAGCGACGCTAATCTACGGTGACCGTAATTTAAATAATACACCTTATTACGTCTCATTAAGTAGGGTTGATTCTTTGAACAATATTACAGCTAGCCGAATCGTGGGCGTGTATAAATTTGAGAAATTACAGCTAGGTGCACTGTACCAACATTCGGAATCAGTTGATGAGACTAAGTCAGGCAACGGTTATGTATTAAGTGCAAGTTATACAATTGATAAATGGGTTCCAAAATTACAATTTGCTAAAGATGACTCTGCAATTCGTCAAGAGTCAAAAGCGATTCAGTGGAGTACTGGACTTGACTATGTCTTTGACAAGCAAACCACAGCGTATCTTTTGTATACCGATTTAGATCTCCAAGAAAATGCGGATAATAGTGTCGCACTTGGTCTCAAGTACAAATTTTAAGGGCAAATTATGACTCAGAAAATTATAAAAAACGAGCCAGTGAAAAATACATTAACGCAAAAAATTATATTATGGCTTGGCCCTGCTGTAATGTTATTAACGTGCTTGATAGACCCTCCTAGTGGTATGTCTGGTCTTGCATTTAAAACCGCAGGGTTAGCTTTTTGGATGGCATCGTGGTGGGTTAGTGAAGTTGTGCCAATACCTGCAACATCATTATTGCCACTTGTTATATCGCCGATTGCTGATATAGCACCTATAAAAAGTACCGCAGCGCCTTATGCACACCCCTTAATATTTTTATTTTTAGGTGGTTTTTTGATCTCCATTGCGATGGAACGTTGGGGGCTACATAAACGGATCGCGTTAACGACGATGCTTTATGCGGGTAAAAAGCCGAGTTTACAGATTTTAGCCATGATGTTGGTAACAGCATTTTTATCTATGTGGATGTCAAATACTGCAACAACAGTAATGATGCTACCAATTGCACTTTCAATCATACACTTAGTGAGCGAATCAAACTCAGAGGATGATGGATTTGCTAAAGCACTTTTGTTATCTATTGCATATGGTGCGAGCATTGGAGGAATTGCAACACTAATAGGTACACCGCCGAATGCCTTAATGGCGGCCTATTTGTCAGAAAGCTATCAAATCGAAATAGGGTTTGGTCAATGGATGCTTGTTGGTGTTCCGTTAGCAATTGTTATGTTGATAGTATGTTGGGTTTGGCTCACAAAATTCAGCTACAAGGTTGATGAAAAAACAGAACATTTACACGACAGTAAATCTGTTTTTATAAAAGAACTGACGACCCTTGGTCCTTTGCAGCGTGCTGAAAAAGGGGTGTTTTATGTGTTTGTATTAGCCGCTCTTTGTTGGGTTTTTAGACCTTTACTCGCTGATTTTTCTGGACTTAAAATTTCAGATACAGCAATAGCAATAGCGGCTGCATTGTTATTATTTGTTTTACCAGCCAATAAAGGCAGTGATGAACGAATTTTAGATTGGGTGAGTGCATCGAAAGTACCATGGGGAGTACTATTATTATTTGGAGGAGGGTTATCACTCGCTTCGCAAATAAAATCATCTGGCTTAGCACAATACATTGCGCATTTAATTGAAGGTGCAAGCGCAATACCTCTGGTTATGGCTGTATTAGTGGTTGTTGCGTTAATTACATTTTTAACCGAAATAACCAGTAACACGGCTACTGCCGCTGGTTTTTTACCTCTTTTAGGCCCTGTTGCGGAAAGTATTTTCGGATCGCCTTTAGTTTGGGTTATTCCAGCAGCTATTGCATGTAGCTGTGCGTTTATGATGCCAGTGGCAACACCACCAAATGCAATTGTTTTTGGCTCGGGGAAAATACAAATACGAGATATGATAAAAGCAGGGTTTATGCTTAATATTATTGCGATAATTTTAATTACATTAGTGACGATGACTATTGCAGCAAAAGTATTTAATTTTTAAACAAACTTAAACTTAGCTTATAGCTATCTCGATATGAGTCGTTTTGCTTATCATCTCAGTGCTGGGCAAAACGACTCTTAATGCTTACTTGTTTGGCTATTATAGCTAAATTAGTGTGATTGCTCGAAAAACAGTTCAGGGTTATTATCTGTAGTAACTTTGAAAATTGAGTAACCTACTTTGACCACTGACACTTCTAATACAGTTTCTTTAACCACACAGTTTGATGGGTTACAAGATGCCTTTCTAAGTACGCCTTATTTACCAATCAATAAACGTATTACGTTGCTAAAAAATCTCCGATTACGAATTGTTGAACTTGAAGAAGAGCTTGTAGATGCAGTTTCAAAAGATTTTGGCTACCGAACGGCATTTGACACTTTACTTGGCGACATTCTGCCTACAGTACAAACACTTGCGCATATAATAAAAAAATTGCCTAACTGGTCTAAACCAAGTAATCGTGCGGTTGGTTTAAGTTTATGGCCTTCAAAAGGCAGTGTAACTTATCAGCCTAAAGGGGTTGTTGGTGTTATTGCACCGTGGAATTACCCTATTCAATTAGCCATAGTACCTGTTGTAACAGCGATTGCCGCAGGTAATAGAGTGATGTTAAAACTGAGCGAATTTACACCACACACAAATGTGGTACTTGAAAAATTATTTAGCGCCGAAATACAAGAGCACTGCAAAGTAATTCAGGGCGGCAGTGAGGTTGCAAGTGAGTTTTCATCGTTGCCATTTGCTCACTTATTGTTTACGGGCTCAACTGCGGTGGGTAAATTGGTGATGGCCTCAGCGAGTCATAACTTAACACCAGTAACACTTGAACTTGGGGGGAAGTCACCCGTTATTATTACCGAGCAGGCTGATATTAAAAAAGCAGCGCAAACGTTACTATTTGGGAAAATGGCTAACGCTGGGCAAATATGTGTCGCACCCGATTATGTATTGGTACCACAAGCACTTGAGCATCAGCTCATTCAGCAATTATGTGAGCTTTATAAAAAGCATTTTAAAGAGGGTGTTGAAGGTAAAAACTTAACATCGATTATTAGCGATGCACATTACAAGCGTTTAACGGGTTATTTAGCGCAAGCACAAGAACTCGGTGCAACGATTGTAAAACCGCTTGAGCAAAACCAGCAAGATGCAGAAAAACACCGTATGGGGCTGCATATTGTTACACAGGTAAGCGATGAAATGCAGCTCATGCAGGATGAATTATTTGGCCCTATATTACCAATAATGAGTTATAACAAACTTGACGATGCTATTGATTACATTAAACAACATCACCATCCATTAGCACTTTATATTTTAGGGCAAGATAAATCTGCTCAAGACTATATTATTAAGCAAACACTCAGCGGTACAGTTGCTGTTAATGACACGCTAGTGCAAGTTACAGCAGATGATGTACCATTTGGTGGTGTTGGGCACTCAGGTATGGGGCATTACCATGGTAAAGAAGGATTTTTAACCTTTAGCCATGCTAAAAACACGCTAGTTTCAGGTTCATTTAATCCGCGAGTTGGTATGTTACTCAAGCAAAGTAACGTGCTTATAAAGCTTTTAAAGTGGCTTTATATTAAGTAGGTGTGGCTTCAGATGAAAAAAGCTGAACTATGGTAATAGTTCAGCTTTAGTGAATATAAAGATTAGAACAATCGGCCTTCACCTGCATATGTACCAGCTAAAATTTTGGTATAAATAGCGTCTGCTTTTTCTTTAGCTTCCTCAACTTCTTTAGGTAGCATTTTTCGTTCATCGAGCTTTCGGCTATGGCTTGCTTGCATATTACCGTTGTATTCAGCAATAGTATTCCAAATGTATGACTTTTCTAAGTCTTTTGGCATGCCTAAACCTTCAAAATACATGAGTGCTAAGTTAAATTGCGCTAGTGAGTAATTATTAGCGGCTGCTTTTTCGTACCATTTTTTTGCAAGTTCAAAATCGTGGCTAACGCCATCACCATTCGCGTACATAACACCAAGATTAAACTGCGCAGCGGGTAAATTTTTATTGGCTGCTTTTTCAAATAAGTTTAACGCCATTTGTTTATCTAACTTAACGCCTTTGCCTTCATCATATAACACCGCTAATGCAAACATAGAGTCTACATGGTTTTTCTTAACACCTTCTTGATAAAGTTGAGCGGCTTTACGGTAATCGCGAATTACACCGTAACCCCCTTCATATAACTTCGCGAGTTCATATATTCCAGGTGCATAACCTTTATCAGCAAGGTATTCAAACTCTTTCAGGGCTTCTTCAAAGTAACCTTCATTAGCTGCTTTAATGCCATCTTCGAGCCCTGCATGGGCAAAAGGGCTTGTAAGCAACACGCTAGCAAGTATTAAAGTTTTTAAATTAAACTGTGACATATTCATGTCTCCAATTAGTAATCGTTGCAATATGTATTAGTCAAACGTCATTTTATTACAAATTAATGCGCTAAATAGACTGTTGTAACGTTTAAATGTGAGTGCAAAAAGAAGTGTCTACTGTTATGTTTTACGCCAGCTTTTATATAAACGCAAGATACAGTGCTTCTAGTTTGGCTGAATATGTAATGTATAGCTCAAAACAGAGTTTTTTTGCATGAAGTAAATTTATAAGTGGTGTGTAAGATACAGATATTGCAGAAAATTTAAAGAAATAAAAAAAGCCCGTTAGGGCTTTTTTGAGTCATATCAACCGTCACTAATATGAGCAATGTAGCAAGTAATTGTGATCTTGAGTGCTGACTACTTGGGTCGAGTAAGTAGCAAACACGAAGCGGCACAGTCTTCTTAATTAAATATCAGCATCCTTGCTGTAACTTCTTCCTTAGGCACTGAGGTCGTTACACCGTGTTTATGCGAACGATTATCACTTGTAATAGAATGTAAGTCAATAGTAAATGATAATTATTATCAAATGAATTTATTTAATAACAATATAAGTTAAAAAAGGAATGGGATGCTAAACAACACTAAAATGAAAAAATTCAAACATGTAGGCGTCGCTATTAGCATGTTGTTTTTATGCAGTTGCTCTGCCTCATTTACTTATAATAATTTAAGCTGGCTTTCATCGTTTTGGGTTGATGATTATGTTGATTTAAATAAACAACAAAACAAGCAACTAAAAAAAATTATCGAAACAACACAGCATTGGCATAGGTCAACGCAGTTACCAGCATACAAACAAGATATACAAAATATAAAAACCTTGTTTAACGAAGGTTTAAAACCCGTTCAGCTTAAAGAACACGTTGTTTTTGCAAAAAAACATTGGCGAAATTTACTTGAATTCGCTTATTTGCCTTTGGCTGAATTAGGTGAAAATTTAACGCCTTTACAGCGCAAAACATTCATAAATAATATTCAAGAAAAAATTGATGAAGAACGCGATGAACTTAACGAGCAAACATTTATAGCACGTAAAAAAGATCGTTTAGAAGAACAATTAGAATATTACGAGCAATGGCTCGGAAAACTTAATGCTGAGCAAAAAATACTAATTAAACTGACCAACGATAAACATCAGGACTCAAGTGAGCTGTGGCTCGAATACAAACAACAGCGTTTAAATGCTGCTAAGCAAGTATTTGAAAGTGAAAATTTAACGCAATCTGAGTTTATTGAGCAATTAAGCACGGTTATAAAAGAGCGTGAATTATATATGAGCCCAGAGCTGCTTAAAATTAATGATGAAAATCTTAGTTTATATGTAAATTTATTAAATGAGTTAAATACCACTTTAAGTGATAAACAACGCGAAAATGTAAATGAACGTTTTGATGAGCTAATCGACACATTGGATGATATTATTGAGGGCTAAAACATTAATAATCAATCACTTTGCTATAAAAGTGTTACATAAGGTTACGGCAAAGTAAGGTTGCTGTTCAATTTTTGTAGTTGTTTAAACGAATCTAAAAATTGTCACGTAAAGTGGCAGTAATCATCGGCACACACGATGATTTTTTAAGGTAAAAGTGTATGGTTACTGATTTAAAAAATATATTAAATAGCTGGGAGCCTCTCAAAGATAAACAAGAGTGGGTTTTAGCCACTTTGTATCAAATAGAAGGTTCTAGTTATCGTAAGCTAGGCGCAATGATGCTTATTTCGAGTTTAGGGCAGCGTTTAGGTATGCTCTCTGGTGGTTGCCTAGAGGCTGACATACAGCGACATGCTAAGCAAGTAATGAGCACGTTAACTAGTAAAACGATAAGTTACGATGCAACAGATGAAGATGATTTAACATTTCAGTTAGGTATTGGATGTGGCGGTATAGTGCATATTTTACTTCAGCCAATTCATAAGGCTAACGAGTATTTGCAGCTTGAACATATGAGAAAAGCACTTAACGACAATGTAGCGGGGCACTACCTTCAACAAGTGAACCCTATTATACCTAGTGGCTGTGGGGAATTTGCTCTAAACGCAGAGCAACAAGGTTTATCAATTAATCGAAAAGCTCAACTGATTGAAATTAATGATGCAACGTTTTTAGATATTTCTATTTACCCTGCGCCTCATATACTTATTGTAGGAGGTGGGGCAGACGCGGTGCCTGTTTATACACTTGCTAAACAACTTGGTTGGAGTGTAACCGTATGGGATACGCGTCCAGCAAATGCTAAAAGGCAGTACTTTACAAATGCTGATGCTATTTTACGTTCTAAGCCAAATCAATTACGTGAGTATTGTATAGAAAACAAAGTGGATGCCGCTGTTTTAATGGCCCACAGTGTTGAGCTTGATGCTAGTGTGCTTTGCGTACTCGCTGATATAGCATTTAAATACATAGGTTTACTTGGCCCTAAACATAGACGGGCGCAAGTGCTAACGCAGGCGAATACTTCGCTAGAGAAAGTAAAGTCACCTGTATTTGGTCCTGTAGGCTTAAATCTAGGCGGCGACTCACCAGAGAGCATTGCACTTTCACTCATTAGCGAAATACACGCCGTGTTTTCAAATAAAAATGCCACCTCATTGAGTAACTGGGGAAATGAAAAGTGTTAATCGCTAAGGTGATATTAGCGGCGGGGCAGTCATCACGGTTCAATGGTTGTAAGTTAACTGCCGATATTGGCGCAGGTCAAACGATGATTGAACGTGCGGTTGATGTTATACAAGCACTTGATAGCTCACCTGTATTTGTCGTCACGGGTGCATGGCATAAAGAAGTAAAAAACACGGTCGAAAATAATAAAAATATTAAGCTGATTGAAAATAAACAATGGGATAAAGGGTTAGGTGATTCTATTGCGACAGCCACAAAAGCTATTTTAAAAAATCAGCAGCCAGATGGTATTTTATTTATGCTTGCTGATCAGGTTGAGCTTACTACAGAACATTTGAGTGAATTAGTTGCAAATTTTAAAAAGCATCCTGCTCGTTGGTGTGCTAATTACGGCGAGCGTTTAGGCGTGCCTGCGATATTTCCTAACGTTGATCTATCGAAGCTTAGCGGCTTAACTACAGATAAAGGTGCGCAGCATCTACTGCGTTGCAATGATGAAGAAGTTAATACTGTTAATTTAAAATGTGCGAGTTTGGATATAGACACTCAAGCGCAACTCCATGAGTTTATAGAAAAACGCTGTAAAGCATTTTCACGACAAAAGTAATGAGTAAGGTCAGTAATTACATTTTTTTAATAGTTATAGCAACTCTTTAAGTTATACGTATAACTTAAAGAGTTGCTATAAAAGCTTAATCAAGGGGCAAGCTATGGTGACGTTTACAATTAATGGCAAGGTGATTGAATCACACGCGAGTGAAGATACACCGTTGTTATGGGTTATTCGTGATGAAATTGGACTAAAAGGGACAAAATTTGGTTGTGGTATTGGGATGTGTGGTGCGTGTACTGTGCACTTAGATGGACAAGCTACGCGTTCGTGCTTGTTACCTGTAGGCGCTATTGCGGGCAAAAAAATTACTACCATCGAAGGATTAAATAACGAACACCCACTGCAAAAGGCATGGGTTGACGAACAAGTCCCACAATGTGGTTACTGCCAATCGGGTCAGATAATGCAAGCAGCTACATTACTGGCAACGAACCCAAATCCCTCTGAAGACGAAATAGCCAACTATATGAACGGCAACTATTGCCGTTGTATGGCATACAAACGCATTAAAACAGCGATTCAACGAGCGGCTGATGAGCCACAAAGTGTTGTCAATATTTTTGATCCAAACGCACAAGACGCTTAACTGGAGCTAATAATGAAAAAATTATTTCAAAAAAATAGTGAAACCGTTAATTTAAACCGCCGTTCGTTCATGATTGGTACTGCAAGCGCAGGTTTGGTTATGGCGTTTGCTCCAGCATTTTTTTCGGGCTCGCTAAGCGCTAAAGAATCAATAGCTCAGCAAGCATTCTCTCCTACAATTTGGTGGACAATGAACACCGAAGGTGGCGTTGAAGTAAGCATTGCAAAGGCTGAAATGGGTCAACATATAGGCACTGCATTAGCGCGTATAGTTGCAGATGAGCTGGAATGTGATTGGGAAAAAGTATCAATTACGTATGTAGATACCCATGAAAAATGGGGTTATATGGTAACTGGCGGTTCGTGGTCGGTTTTTCAAAGCTTTAAACCACTCTCCCAAGCAGGTGCCGCTGGTAGAATTGCGCTAATAGAAGCAGGCGCAAAAATGCTGGGTGTGGCTGTGGATACATGCCACGCTGAAAAAGGGTATATAATCTCTGGCGATAAATCTGTTAGTTATGCTGATTTAGTTAAAAAAGGTGAGTTTAATCGTACTTTTACAAGTGAAGAAGTTGCTACTTTACCACTAAAACCTGCCAATAAACGCCATTTAACAGGGCTTAAACAAGATTTTAAAGCGCTTGATATACCAGCTAAAACCAATGGTACTGCTGTGTATGGTATTGACGTAGAAGTTGAGGGGATGCTCTATGCTCGTCCAGTAATTCCGCCAACACGGTTTGGCAGCAAAGTGATAAGTGTTGATGACACAGCAGCAAAAGCTATTAAAGGGTACAAAGGTTATGAGATTTTAACCGACCCGAGTAATACGGTAGAAGGGTGGGTTGTTGTACTTGCTGATAACTACCCCAGTGCCATTAAAGCGGTTGATGTATTAAAGGTTAAGTATAAAAAAGGTAACGCAGCAAACGTAACTGAGTCTGATATTCAAAAAGAGGGTATACGTTTGTGTGAGCAAACCGATTCAGGCACTTTATTTGTTGATGAAGGCAATATTAAGAAAACGCAAAGCGATGCCAAAGAATTACTTGAATCAATGTATACCACAGCGACCGCTAGCCATTACCAATTAGAGCCTTTAAATGCCCTTGCTCAGTATAAAGATGGAAATTGGATTATCCATACCGGTAATCAATGGCAGTCGCTAACACTACCTGCGATAGCTAAAGCACTTGAAGTAGCGCAAGAGAAAGTGATTATTCGCCCTTATTATTTAGGTGGTGGCTTTGGTCGTAGATTATTTGGTGATTGGACTGTACCCGCAGCCCTTACAGCTAAAGCAGTAGGCAAACCTGTAAAACTTGTATTTACTCGCGCTGATGACAGCTTATTTGACCAATCACGCTCAGCTTCTGTTGCAAAAATGACAGCATCGTTTGATAAAAACGGCGTTTTCACGGGCTTAGAACATGCTTTTGCTGCGGGTTGGCCAACCAAAGCAATGGCACCGGGGTTTTTATCCCCAGGTGTTGATGGAAAAGGCAAGTTTGACGCGTTTTCTGCATCGGGTGCCGATCATTGGTATAGCATGAACAGCCATCGCGCAAGAGCCATTAATAATGAGCTTGTACAAAGCACATTCATTCCAGGATGGTTACGCTCGGTTGGGCCAGGTTGGATTGCGTGGAGCCTTGAATCGTTCATTGACGAGGTTGCACACAAACAGGGGAAAGACCCTGTTGCTTTTCGCCTTGAAATGCTAGATGCAAAAGGCAAGCAAGCAGGTAAAGCACCAGAGAGTATCGGCGGGGCAGCACGCTTGCATAACGTACTTACAAAAGTATCTGAAAAAGTAGCCAATATTAAGTTAGGTGAAAGTGAAGGTATCGGCTTTTCAGCGAGTTCAGGGCAAGAACGTACAATGCCTGCATGGATTGCTACAGCGGCACATGTGCATGTAAATCGTGGTAATGGAAAAATTACCCTTAAAAAGCTGTATATTGTTGTTGATGCAGGTTTAATAGTTCATCCTGATGGCGCGTTAGCGCAATTAGAGGGGTCTGCACTTTGGGGAACGAGCCTTGCGTTGCATGAATCAAATACGTATCAAAACGGACAGGTTTCAGCGACCAACTTTAATACTTACTTACCACTTAGAATGAAAGATGTACCGGATATGGATATTGAATTTATACAAAGTGACGAGTTTCCGGTTGGTTTAGGTGAGCCGGGCGTTATTGGTATCGCCCCCGCGATTGGTAATGCCGTGTTTAATGCGGTTGGCGTTCGTTTACGAAACCTACCTATGAAACCAGATGAGCTTAAAAAGGGCTTGTCAACATAAAACAGTAAAAGCAGTATATGTGTAAGAGGTTTGTATTTTAATGCGACCTCTTTAACATGTAATAAATATACTTAAGTTATACCCAAGGTTTAGTTATGTTAGTCGATCCAGCAGGACGAGAATTTAGTTACTTACGTTTATCAATTACCGACGTGTGTAATTTTAAGTGTGTTTATTGTTTACCAAATGGTTATCAATGTGACCACGACCGAGACTTTCTTTCGCTTAATGAAATAAGTAATACAATTAAAGCATTTGCTCATCATGGTATTAAAAAGGTACGTATTACCGGCGGGGAGCCAACGCTTCGAAAAGACTTTATAGATGTCATCCGCGCAGCAAAAGACACAACCGGTATAAGTCAAATCGCCGCGACCACAAATGGTTTTTCTTTACAAAAAACATTAATGATTGGGTAAATGCCGGCTTAAGTGCCATTAATGTGAGTATTGATAGCTTTGATCCACGTATGTTCAACTCAATTACAGGGCACGATAAATTTGCGTCTGTGATGCGTGGTATAGATGCAGCGGTTGATAGCGGTATTTCGTCAGTAAAAATAAATAGTGTACTGATGAGACAATATAACGCCTCAGAGCTAGACACCTTTTTAAGTTGGCTTAAACACCGACCTGTCACTATTCGTTTTATTGAATTGATGCAGACAAACGATAATAAAGATTTTTTTGATGCAAACCATCTCTCAGGTGAATCAATAAAAACCAAGTTATTGCAAAAAGGGTGGCAACGTATCATTCAAGGTGCTTCAGCGGGCCCCGCGCAAGAGTTTTCGCACCCAGATTATCAAGGTAATATTGGCTTAATAATGCCCTATAGCAACGACTTTTGTAGTACCTGCAATAGATTAAGGGTGTCTTCGTTAGGTAATTTACATTTGTGTTTATTCTCTGAAGAGGGCATCTCTCTAAGAGAGCATATGAACAGCGATTCAAACGAAGCGTTAATCGCATTGTTATCGCGCTATATTAAAACTAAAAAGCCATCCCACTTATTGCAACAAGGTAATACGGGTATTACGACTAATTTATCGATGTTGGGTGGCTAGCTGATTTTTAAGTATAAATAAGCCCGCAGCAATAAAGTGTTTTTTTATTACTATGGAAGGGCGATTTAATCGCAGCGTGAAGTTTGCGAATTTGGTAACAGTTTCTGCGTTACTTTCCTTGTTACATCTATGTATGCAACAAGGAATAAATCGCTCTTAGGATGAGCCAACTGACTGCGCGTGTTTGGTATTTATGTTGCGGTATCGCCTATTGATGGGGAATAACCACACTACATAGGCTCTGCCTTCCCTAAAAACCAAACACACTGCTGCAAATTCACCCACCAAAGGTCAACACGGCCTAACTTAACTTACTAAAAACAGTACTAATACTCAGAATTTTATATTTGTAAAGCTTGTTATCTCTATTTTTCACGTTAAACTGGATTTTTATTTCATTATTAAGTTTTATGAATGGATATCGCAGCTCTTAATAGTACTAAAGTTCTGAGATGGAATGTACTTAGGTGGATGTGCTTCTGCTTTGGCAGCTTATCTGCAATCTTTTCTGCCTTTAATTTAACAGTAAACAACTTTTATACACTTGGTTATTTAGAAATATGTTTTTCTTTATATTGTTTGTACACTTTTATTCGCTTAGGTAAACAAGCTCTTCAAGTTTGGCAATCGATTGTAATGTGCGCGCTTATTACATTAATAGTGGTGTTTGGAACTTACATAGCAACGCCTAAAAATGGTGTATTCATTTGGTCATTTGCGCTCCCCATTTTATATTATCTTCTGCTTGGTAAATACCCAGGGGTAATTTTATCTGCGTCCTTACTTAGTCTGCAAAGTATTATCTTATTCGAAAAGTCGCCATTGCTCCCCTTTACCACATTTAATCTAAGCTTAAATTTATCACTCACGTACATAAGTATATGGGCAGTATCACATATTTTTGAAGTGAGTAGGGCACATTCTTCTAAACGATTAAAAAACTTAGCATTACTTGATCCATTAACAGGAGCAGGCAATCGACTTTCAATGAGCCATTATTTTGAAGTGGAACTACAAGATAAATCTCAACTTTTTTTGTTTTTATTAGATTTAGATTTTTTCAAACAAGTGAATGATAAATATGGTCACGATGTTGGCGATAAAGTACTCGTAGAAATTGCTGCATTGTTAAGAGTGACTCTCGCTAAAGGGTATGTATTTAGAGTCGGAGGCGAGGAGTTTGCACTTCTTAGCTCATTCAAAAACGCTGATGATGCGTTTGCCGCTGCAGAAAAGCTAAGATCGATAGTTGAAACCACTAATATAGACATTGACGGTAAAGTGATTAATTTAACCATCAGTATTGGGGTAACTGAATACAAAAATGGTCAAACTCTTCTTGAATTTGTGAACTTAGCAGATAAAGAACTCTATAAAGCAAAACGCCTTGGGCGCAATAAAGTATATGGTTAACGTATTGAAGAAAACTCTACTCAACTTGGTTTAATACATTTGTTCAAAGTTAGGAATGCCATTTTCCCAAATTGGTTTATCTTTTCCTAAGTACTCTCGGACCGCATCAAAAAACAATCGCGTTCGCACAGGTAAGTCACGATGTGGGTAAACAGCATACATAGCACTGTATTCCATCAATTTTATATCCGTTAAGAGCGGAATTAATTTACCATCTGTGATTTCATTGCCAATTATAAATGCGGGTGCTACAAAATAGGCCGTGCCTGAAATTGCTTTCATTAGGAGTACTTCCGCATCGTTTGCACGATATACGCTCTTTATTTTTTGCTCACAAGGCTCACCTTTACTATTGTAGTAATCGACTCCTTCAACCCTTATAGAATTGCTAGCATAGCTTGCTGCGGGCAAATCGGCTAAATCTTCCATTGTTTTAGGCATCCCATAAGTCTCTATAAACTCAGGTGCTGCGACAATCAATAGTCGGTTACGCGCAATTTTACGAGCAATAAGCGATGAATCTTTTGGCTCGCCAACTCTAAATGCTAAATCAAAGCCTTCGGACACAATATCAACGAGCCTATCATCTAAACGAAGTTCTACCTCAACCTGAGGAAAGCGTTTTTGAAAGTTATTCAGTACCGGTTGCAAGTAACGGCGTCCGATCAAGGTTGATGATGTGATTTTTAATACGCCTCGGGGCTCTAAATGGTAGTTTTCAGCCATGCGCACTGTTTCACCAAGCAGCTCTCTTAGCTCAGCGGCTTTTTTTATCATTTCTGCGCCTGCAGCAGTGAGTGAAAATGAGCGAGTCGTGCGATTAAGTAGCCTAACGCCGAGTTCGTCTTCTAAGCGACTAATTTGCTTAGAAATAACAGAACGGTCAATGTTACGAATTTCAGCCGCTTTGGCAAAAGAGCCTTGTTCTACCACCTCAAGCAACATCAAAAGCCGACTTGTCGTATCCATTATTACATCCTAATTAATTTATTGATGCCATTTTGGCACTAATGAATTTAAAAATCTATGCTTTTTGTCCGCAAGCTTAATACGTACTATGCAACACTAATTATAAAAGGAGCGTCTTCATGAAAAAACATTTAATTGCTGCTGCACTCGCTGGCGCATTATTAACACTTGCGGGTTGTGCTGACGAAAGCACACCACCTTCAGCTCAGGCGCAACATCTTCAACCAATTGATGTTGCAACGGTACTTGTTAAACCAGTACAGAGTTGGCACACCTATACAACGCGTTTAGAGTCTCCTCAAGAAGTGGCATTAATGCCGCGTGTGTCAGGTGTTATTGATCACATTGCATTTAATGAAGGCGACAATGTTAAAAAGGGCGACCTATTATTTAAGTTAGATGACCGCCCATTTGCGGCTGTGGTAGCAAGCCTTGAAGCACAAATTAACAGTGCACAAGCTGCATTAGAACAAGCAAAAAGTGAAGCTAAACGCGCGGTACGTTTAACACAGCGTAAAGCAATCTCTACTGAGCAGGCTGAATCTCGTACATCTGTTTTACGCCAACGTGAAGCACAGCTTGCTGCTTTGCAAGCACAGCTTACATCAGCCGAACTAGATTTAGAATTCACTTCAATTGTATCGCCAATTGATGGTGTTATTTCGCGTGCAAACATTACTAAAGGCAATAATATTATTGCGGGTCAAAGTGTATTAACAAGTATTGTTTCTAATGAAAAAATGTATGCATACTTTGATATTGATGAACGCACTTGGAATAGTGCTTTTAGTAATGTAACAGCCGCTAGCCGCCAGCCTGTTGTTATGCAAAAAGTAGGGCAACACGACTTTGCATACAAAGGGTATATCAACTTTATTGATAACCAAATTAATGCCTCTACGGGTACTTTGCGTGTGCGCGCTGTATTTGACGAAGATAATAACCAACTTCGTTCAGGGTCATTTGCGCGTATTAAATTAGCGGCGAATTCAATTAGTGAACAAATTATTGTGCCAGACAGAGCAATCGGCACTGATTTAAAAAATCGCTTTGTATTAACCGTTGGCGAAAACAACGTATTGCAGTACAAATTAGTCACTGTGGGTGAGCGTTATGGTTCGCTTCGCGCAGTAACATCGGGTTTGTCTGAAGGTGATGTGATTGCCGTAAATGGTCCTGCTCGCGTAGGCCCAGGTATGCCAATTGCACCAAACACAGTGACAATAGACAGCAGTGATGTTGCATTCACACTCTCTAATGACGAATCACGCTTAGTGGCTAAGCAATAAGGTTTATTGATGAAATTTTCACACTTTTTTATTCAACGGCCGATATTTGCGGCTATGTTGTCTTTAGTTATTTTAATTGCAGGTGGCATTTCTTTATTTCAGCTACCGGTCAGTGAATATCCAGAAGTTGTTCCACCAACAGTAGTTGTAACAGCAAGTTACCCCGGTGCTAACCCAACGGTTATTGCTCAAACAGTGGCAACACCACTGGAGCAAGAAATAAACGGCACTGAAAACATGTTGTACATGTTTTCACAAGCAACCAGCGATGGGCGTATGACCCTAACGGTAACATTTGCATTGGGTACCGATTTAGACCGTGCTCAAGTACAAGTACAAAACCGTGTAAACAGTGCATTGCCGCGTTTGCCAGAAGAAGTACAACGTTTAGGCGTGGTAGCCGAAAAGTCATCACCGGATCTAACCATGGTGGTGCATTTATATTCGCCAGAAAAAACACACGATACCGCGTATTTATCTAACTATGCCGATTTGTATGTTAAAGACGAAATTGCACGACTACCTGGTGTAGGCGACATTCGCTTATTTGGTGCGGGCAAATACTCAATGCGGGTATGGTTAAACCCAGATGCATTAGCAGCACGTGAGCTAACAGCAACCGATGTTGTAACTGCGCTTCGTTCGCAAAACCAACAAGTGGCCGCAGGTAGCTTAGGTGCTCAGCCGGTATCAAACGACAGCCAATTCCAAATACTATTAAATGTGAAAGGGCGTTTAAATAGTATTGAAGAGTTTGAACAAGTAATTATTAAAGTAGGCGATGAAGGTCAGTTAACACGTTTATCTGATATTGCACGTGTTGAATTAGGGCAAGATACTTACTCACTGCGCGCAGAGTTAGACACTCAACCAGCGCTCGCAATGCCTATATTTCAGCGCCCAGGTTCTAATGCTATTGAGCTTTCGGATCAAGTGCGCGAAACCATGGCGCGTTTATCAAAAGATTTTCCTGAAGGGGTTAAATACGACATTGTTTACGATCCTACTGTATTTGTACGCGGCTCGATTGACGCAGTAATTGCAACGTTACTTGAAGCCATTGTACTGGTTGTAATTGTAGTTATTGTATTTTTACAAACATGGCGTGCGTCTATTATCCCGCTTATTGCTGTGCCTATTTCACTTATTGGTACGTTTGCTGTTATGCAGTGGTTGGGTGTGTCGATTAATACCTTATCGTTATTTGGATTAGTACTTGCCATAGGTATTGTTGTAGATGATGCGATTGTAGTAGTAGAAAACGTTGAGCGTAATATAGAGCAAGGTTTATCACCACTTGAAGCCACCCGCGTTGCTATGAACGAAGTAACCGGCCCTATTATTGCTATTGCATTGGTATTAAGTGCAGTATTTATTCCAACCGCCTTTATTACGGGTTTGTCTGGTCAGTTTTATAAGCAATTTGCACTTACAATTACAATTTCGACTATTATCTCAGCGTTTAATTCATTAACACTTTCACCTGCATTAGCAGCGCTGTTATTAAAATCGCACGATGCAAAACCAGATGCATTTACACGTTTACTAAATAAATTATTTGGTCGTTGGTTATTTAAACCATTCAACCGCATATTTGACCGTGGCGCAAAGGGCTACGAAAAATTGGTTAAAAAGCTAATTCGCCTAAGCCTAATTGCTATGGTGGCCTATGTTGCACTGGTTGGCGGTACAATTAAACTGTTTGATACCGTACCTGGTGGCTTTATTCCACAACAAGATAAGCAATACTTAGTGGCGATTGCTCAGTTACCAGACGCAGCAAGCCTTGACCGTACTGAAGATGTATTAAGACAGATGCAGCAAATTGCCTTAGATGTGCCGGGTGTTGCGCATACGGTTGCTTTTCCTGGCCTATCTGTTAATGGTTTTACTAACAGCCCTAACAGCGGCATAGTTTTTACCCCTTTAGATGCGTTTGAAGACCGCGCCGATCCAAGTAAATCAGCTATGGCAATTGCCGCGCAGCTAAACCAACGGTTTGCCGCAATTGATGAAGCATTTGTCGCGGTATTCCCACCACCGCCAATTCAAGGTTTAGGCACAACAGGTGGCTTTAAGTTGCAAATTGAAGACCGATCAAACAAAGGATTCGAAGCGTTATTTAATAGCCTGCAAACGGTTATTGGTAAAGCACAGCAAGATCCTGCGTTAATGGGGCTTTACTCAAGTTTTCGTATTCAAGTACCACAAATGGATATAGATGTAGACCGCGAACAAGCACTAATTCAGGGTATTCCACTTGATGAAGTATTTAATGCATTACAAATTTACTTAGGTTCGGTGTATGTAAATGACTTTAACTTGTTTGGTCGTACGTACCAGGTAAATGCGCAAGCAGATGCTGATTACCGTTTAGACCCTGACCAAATCCTTAATTTAAAAGTAAGAAACCGCGCGGGTAACATGGTGCCATTAGGTTCAGTATTAACGGTTACACCAACAATTGGTCCTGACCGTGTAATGCATTACAACGGCTACCCAAGTGCAGAACTTAACGGCAGCCCAGCGCCGGGTTACAGCTCAGATCAAGCACAGCTGGCGATTGAAGCAATCCTTGCTGATAACTTGCCAAGTGGTATTGAATACGAGTGGACTGAGGTTACTTACCAACAAGTACTTGCGGGTAATACCATGGTGTATGTATTCCCACTGGTAGTGCTACTGGTATTTATGGTACTTGCTGCTCAGTATGAAAGCTTGCGTTTACCATTGGCTATTATTTTAATCGTGCCAATGACCATATTTTCAGCGTTACTTGGTGTGTGGTTTGTAGGTTCAGACAACAATATATTTACGCAAATAGCATTAATCGTATTAGTTGCCTTGGCATCCAAAAATGCGATTCTTATGATTGAATTTGCGAAAGATCAAAATGAGACTGGATTATCACATTTTGATGCCATATTAGCGGCGTGTCGTATGCGCCTGCGCCCAATATTAATGACCTCAATTGCGTTTACAGCTGGTGTTATACCGCTTGTATTGGCAACCGGCGCAGGAGCCGAAATGCGCCATGCAATGGGTAATGCCGTGTTCTCAGGCATGATTGGTGTAACCGTGTTTGGCTTATTGTTTACACCGGTATTTTATATGCTTGTAGTAAATAAAAAAGAAAAAGCGCAGGAGTTACCACATGAATAAGTTAGCAAATAAAACGCTAAAAACACGCTTAACAATAAGTACTGTATTGGTGACTGCGTTTTTATCAGGCTGTGCGAGCAAAATAGATACGCTCAGTGAGCAAAACGCAATTAATGAGTTTGTTGCAAAAGCAGCCGTTGCTGAGCAGCTTACTGGCGCTGACGAAACAAGCTGGTGGAAAGGGCTTGAATCAAGCCAATTGAATCAGCTGGTAACTCAGGCACTTGCAAATAACTACGATTTAAAAACTAGCCAATTAACGCTTAAAAGTGCGCTCGCACGATTAGGTGAGCAAAAAGCACAATACCTGCCGCAAGGTGGTGCTGAAATTAGTGCTCAGCGCAGTGGCCTAGGCGATGTAAATAGCCGCCAATCAACTGCTAATTTAGCGCTCGACTGGCAACTTGATTTGTTTGGGCGCATTACAGCATTGGTTGATGCGGCAAATGCATCGGCTATGAGCCAAGCAGAGCAAGTACGTTTACTTCAGATTGAAGTAGTCACGTCGGTTGTTAAAGGGTTTGTAAGCTATCAGGGTAATGTTGAAAAACAACACATTGTAGCGCTGCAAATAGAAGCGCTTGAACAAAGCATAGACGTACTACAAGCTCGCGTTGATGAAGGTGTTGCAAGCGAACTTGATTTAAATCGTACTATGGCGCAGCTTAGACAGCAGCAAGCACTTGTTCCTGCTTTTGAATATGCAAAATATCGCGACCTGTCAACGCTTGCCGTGCTTACTGGGCGTTTAACGCAAAACGTTGAATTAAGTAATGAACAAGCTATTTTAGAGCATGAGTTTAAGGTGTCTCTTAATGAGCCAAATAATGCAATTGCGCTAAGACCCGATATTAGTCGTGCGCTTTATGACTTTAGCCAAGCTAACAGTTTAAGTGTTGCCGCAAGCAAAGCGTTATTGCCAGATATAAGTTTAAGTGGTTTTGCTGGAGTACTTAGTTTAGGTAGTAATGGCTTTAGTGATACACAACAACAGTGGCAAGTAGCGCCGCAGTTACAGTGGTCTATTTTAAGTTATCCTGCGCTTTTAGCGCAGCGTGACGCGCAGCAGTTTTTAAGTGAGGCCGCTTACAGCGATTATCAACAAGTGGTGTTAAGTGCACTAAGTGAAAGTGAACTTTCACTGCAATTGTTGGTCAATCAAGCACAGCAAAAACGCTTTGCCGATGAGCGTTATGACTTTGCTAATAAAGCATTTTTACAAGCACAGGCAATGTACGAAGAAGGGCAAATTCCTTATCTTGAGTTGTTAGATGCGCGTCAGGATGTTTTAATAGCGCAAGAGAACGCTGTCGATTCAAAAATTTCATCGCTACTAGCTAAAGTTAATGCTTATCAGTCATTTAACGGGCGATGGAGTTATGCTTTAAGCAACACTAAGAAGTAGAGTTATATTGATGCCTAATACTGATGTTACACATGAATACACTATACCGCACACTATGCGCGCCATTGTATTACCAGAGCCAAACGAAGAAATTAGCTTGGCTGACGTTCAATTGCCTGTCCCAGAGTGTGCAGACAACGAATTGCTTATTAAAGTTGAATACGTTGGCTTAAATCCTGTTGATGGGCAATTTGCCAAATCGGGTTTTTGTAATTGGCAATACCCCCATGTTTTAGGTCTTGACGCCGTGGGAGTGGTGGTAAAAGCAAATAAAGGCGTTTTTCCTAGCGTGGGTGAGCGGGTCATGTGGCATGCCAGTGTGGGTGGTCAAGGTGTATTGAGTGAATACACAAAAGTACCTAACTACGCAGTATCGGTATTACCAGCAGGGTTAAGCCCTGCGGTGGCCGCTATTTTGCCTTGTGCCGGTATGGCTGCACTTATAAGCATAGACAAATTAAGTATTAACGAAGGCGACACTGTACTTATCGAAGGTGGTGCGGGGGCCGTAGGGCAGTTTGCTATTCAGTATGCTAAGCAGCGGGGGGCAAACGTTTTTGCAACTGCATCGAAAAGAAACCATAAACTGGTTAAGCAGTTAGGTGCTGAGGTGGTTTTTGATTACAACGATAAAAAGTTGTGTGACAAAATTCGCAGAGAGCTCGGCCCACAAGGTTTTGATGCCGTTATAGATACAATTGGTGGTGAGTCAACAGCTCGTAATATTGAGTTAATGCGTTTTTGCGGCAAAATTGCATGCCTAAATCCATTGCCATGCTTTGATCAGGACCTAATGTATCGCAGAGCGCCCAATATTAGCGTGGTATCGCTTGGTGGTGCATGGCTTGCTAATAGTTTATGTGCGCAACAGCGTTTAAGCTTTATGGGTAACTTATTGCTAGAAGGCGCGTGTAATGGCGATATTAAAACGCCTGCACTCACCGCAGTTGAGTTTAATGCACAGGCTGTGTCTGATGCGCTTAATAAGCAATTAGCGGGTGGCTTTACGGGTAAACAAGTTGTTCATGTAGCTCCATAAGCATACGTCACTTTAAAAAACGCAGCATTTTTGCTGCGTTTTTTTATGCCTATTTTATGTATTTTGCATCCCACCAAATCGTATTTTTATTTATTAACCTGAACTTTGGTTAAGAGATTTACTAACATATTGAATCATGGTGATATTTAAATTTATTTTCTCTAGCCAGAGATTTTCAATGAAAACAAGGCGAATTTACGCGTCAATAGCTGGCCTATTGCAAGTAAATTCAACGCAGTTAGCGCTGAAAATAGCTGCTAGAGATAGATTTATTATCCAGAGTTCAGGTTTATTAGCTGTTTTATTCGTCATTTTAATAAAAACAGTTATTTTCAGCGTACAACTGTAAGCCTTTGTGTTTCAACAGTTTACGTTCAGGTAAAGAAAATAAATTGAAAAAACTGTTAATTAATTGAATAGAGTAATTGATCTAAACGATTTTTTATGACGTAATGTAGGTATTATTTAGCTGGTCGGATGAGTTCAATCATGAGTTTACGTACAAAACTAAAAAAAGTATTACCAAGTATTTCTATCACTGAACAAGAAGCGTTAGACGCGGGTGATGTATGGCTCGAAGGGTCTATCTATCAAGGTAAACCTGATTTCAGCGCATTGCGCGACGTACCTGCAGCTACATTAAGCGCAGACGAGCAAGCATTCTTAGACGGTCCAGTAAAAGAACTACTGGGCATGATTGACGATTCAGTGATTCAAAACGGCATTCATCTACCAAATGACATCTTAGAATTTTTGAAAAAAGAGCGTTTTTTCTCGCTTATCATTCCTAAGTCGTTTGGTGGTTTAGAGTTTAGCCCTTATGCAAACTCTACTATTGTTGGCACAATTGCGACTAAAAGTTCAGCAGTTGCGGTAACCGTCATGGTTCCAAACTCGTTAGGCCCAGGTGAGTTACTACTTCACTTTGGTACGCAAGAACAGCAAGCACATTACCTACCACGCCTAGCAAATGGTACAGATATTCCATGTTTTGCATTAACAAGCCCAGAAGCGGGTTCTGATGCAGGCGGTATTCCTGATGTTGGTAAAGTAACTAAAGGTATGTACAACGGCGAAGAAGTCCTTGGTTTAGAAATTACTTGGGACAAGCGCTACATTACACTAGCACCTATTGCTACCGTACTTGGTTTAGCATTTAAAGTAGTTGACCCTGATGGTTTATTAGGTGGTAAAGAAAACTTAGGTATTACCTGTGCACTTATTCCAAAAGAGCACCCAGGTGTTGAGCTTGGTAATCGCCACGACCCTATGGGTATTCGTTTCTACAACGGTACTACACGTGGTAACAAAGTATTTGTACCAATGGATTTTGTTATCGGTGGACAGAAAAACATCGGCCGTGGTTGGCAAATGCTGGTTAGCTGTTTAGGTGCCGGCCGTGGTATTTCATTACCTGCGCTAGGTGTGAGTACAGCACAAGTTGCATTTAAATCAGCGTCTGAATACGCAGCAGTGCGTGAACAGTTTGGTTTAGCGATTGGCCAATTTGAAGGTATTCAAGAAAAACTAGCTGACATTGCAGGTAAAACATACCTACAAGAAGCAATGCGCGTACTTACAACTGAAGGCTTAGGCATGGGCTTAAAGCCATCAGTAGTAACCGCAATCGCTAAATACCACATGACAGAGCTTGGTCGCGACGTACTTGATTCAGCAATGGATATTCAAGCAGGAAAAGCGATTCAAAACGGTCCACAAAATACCTTAGCAAGTGGTTATGTTGCTCAGCCGATTGCCATTACGGTAGAAGGCGCGAACATTCTTACTCGTAACCTAATGATTTTTGGTCAAGGTGTTATGCGTTGTCACCCATATTTACAATCTATGGTTGAGTCAATTCATAGCGAAGACAAAGGCGCAGATAAAGAATTTAACGGTATTTTACGTAAAACAATTGGCTACAGCACAGCAAACAGCTTACGTGCTTTCCGCCTTGGTGTTTTACCATTTACAGCAAGTGCAAACTCTGAATTACCAGAAGTACGCGACTACGAAAAAGCAGTACATAAGTTATCTGCAAAACTTGCAGTGTACGCAGATTTTTCGTTACTTGTACTTGGCGGTAAGTTAAAACAAGCAGAAATGCTATCGGCACGTTTAGGCGATGTAATGAGCTTCTTATATGCAGCTATGGCATCAATTAAATATTACGAGCAAAAAGTATCAAGTAGTGACCGTGAGCAAGCAGCGCCGTATTTCCATTACGCGACGCGTTTTGCACTACAAAGTGCTGAAGAAGCATTGCATAAGTTTTTAGATAACTTCCCTGCAAGTGGTACACGTAAGTTTATTCGTTTCATTACAATGAACTACTCAACTAAAATGCCAAAAATTAGCGATGATTTAATCCGCGAACTAGCTAAGCAAGCTCAGCTAGATACCGCATTTAAAGCGCAAATTACGCATTTAGTTAAGCCAGTTGAGGGCGATGGTCATCATATTAATGAGCAAGCTTACAAAGCTAAAATGGCATCACTTGGCGAGCTGGCTAAAGTTAAAAAAGCACTACGTGCTAAAGTAATTAAACCAGGTGCACGTTTTAACATTACGCTTGATAACGCACTAGCGGCGAACGTAATTACCCAAGCTGAACACGTTCAGTTAATTGATTACAACATCAAACGTGAAAAAGCGATTCGTGTAGATGAGTTCGATTTTGATATGAACATACTAGACGATAACGCACAGCCGATTAACCCGCTTAAAAGCGTAGTTAATCAGTAAAATTAAATTCAATGATGCAAAGCGCCCGCAGTATCGGCGCTTTTATTTTTGATTAAAAAATTAGTGTGGAGCCCCGTTTGTGTAAAAACAAGCGGGGCTTTTTTATGTTTTTTAAAAGTAGAAATAGATGGCGGTATTGGTCTTAAAGCGAATATGTATGCGTAGAGGATTAAAAAGAGACGCTTATAATCTTGAAAAAGGGCTAACAACCCCGTTAGCACCTTGCTGCAATACATGAGTAGCATAACCACTGAATTAAAACGTTGAACATTTTAGCGTTCTAAATAACTCATTAACTGCGTTAAAAACTTCTCATATAGATAAACTATATAACTAAGTTTTTGCCTTGTTACTGAGCTATTTATTTGTCGCTATAATTGCTCACTAATTCAATACAGCGGGTATTATGTGCGTAGTGCGCACATCGCTGTGACCTAGCTGTGTTTGTACTGTGCGGATATCAGCGCCGCTTTGCAGCAAATGCGTAGCGAAAGAGTGGCGCAAAGTATGTGGCGTAACATGTTTGTTAATTTCAGCTTTTGCTGAAGATAGTTTAACTGCCTTTCTTACCCCTGAATGATCTAAGTGGTGACGTCTTATTTCTCCTGTTTCAGGGTCCGTACTTAATTTATGTGATGGGAACAAAAACTGCCATTGTAAAGACTTATTAGCGCTTGGGTGTTTTTTACTAAGTCGATGAGGCATCCATACACCGGCGTACGCATCATTTTTTAAATCTAACTGTAAATATTCATCAACTTAAATTATTTGATTTCTTAGCATTGGTATTAATTCTTCAGCAAGTGTCACAATACGATTTTTATTACCCTTACCGTTCCAAATGCGTATGTTTTTATAGTCGAAGTCAATATCTTGAACTCTTATTTTTACTGCTTGCATCAGCCGTAAACCACTTCCATATAGCAGGCTTGATATCAAATAATGTCGTTTATTTATATTTCTAAAAAATAGCGATACCTCAGTTTGTGTAAGTACGACAGGAAGTTTCTGTTGGCGGTTACTTGTGTTCTCGCTGCCACTTTTTTAGTGACTGTTAAGTGATTTAAAAATATTTCAACTTCATTATTGCCCATACTGGTAGGGTGCCGCTTATTATGAAAATGGATATAGGCAGTAATCCAAAAGACATAAGTTTCAATAGATTTTTTAGCATAATGATGGCTATACATATAGTTGATAATACTATTAAGGAAAGGGAACTTAGTTTTCATTTTAAATCTCAATTAGCTGTATTTATATACAGTATTGGCGTTTTTCCTCCTAAGTCAAGAAATGAGGACGTTTTCCTCTTTTCTGCATTTTAATAAAAGAACAGCCTGACTTAAAGTTTAAAGCTGGCAATGTGTTACAGGATTTGTTATTAATATGAAAAACAATTAAGGGGACATACATTAATCATAAAAAGAGGAAAGTGTCCTCTGATAAAGCTGTTGAACTAAGCCGCTACGCGGAGATCCTATTCTGACCATTTGAGCCACACTTACCTTGGGGTTATCCCATATTTGGAGGTAAGTCATGAATACACTCATTGAACAAGTCAAAACTGAAATAGCCTACCGTGGTTATTCACAAAGTACCTGTAAAAGTTACTGCGAGCATTTGCTTAAACTCAGCCATTATTTTAATAAACCACTCGATTTAATTACTGATGATGAGCTGAATATCTTTTTTAAAGATCCCGCCATTCGCAAGCTCTCCAGAGCGAGTCAAAAAATACAAATAAACAGCATTTGGTTTCTGTTTAAGAATATTTTACATCGCCCATTGAACTTAGACATAGCCTTGCCTAAAGCAAAACCTCGGGCACCTACTTATTTATCGCGTGATGATATTCGACGACTTATAGAAAGTTGCACGGATATGCGCTTAAAAACATTGATAGTGGTGTGTTATGGATGTGGTTTGCGTATTGGCGAACTGCTGCGCATCAAAGTGCAAGATATCGATGGACAGCGTAAAACCATTTTAATTGAACAGGGTAAAGGAGATAAGTCACGCTATGTTGTTGTATCAGATAGCGTGCTAAATCAATTACGTTGCTATTGGAAAATATATCACCCAACGGGCTGGATGTTTTATTCACGATGGTTAATGGATAAACCCATGTCACCCTCAAGCTTCAGAAAGGCATTGAAAAAACATGCACAAATGTGTGGTTTAAAGCACTGTAATCCACATGTATTACGCCATGCTTATGCAACACACCAACTTGAATCAGGTATGCCACTTCATCAACTGCAACATCAGCTTGGTCACAGTGATATTAAAACCACACAAAGTTATTTACATTGGTTACCAGAGTTAGGTCATGGCGGCATTGATTTACTTGCGAGCTGGAGTAAACAATGAGCGCTTTACACCTCGCTGATATTTTAAACTCACATCTTGAGAATTATCGCCAGCATCATACGATGAGCTATCAACAACTGCGTGTCTGTCAGCACCTTCAATCATGCAGAACGGGTCAGCTCGGTTACCAAGCATGGCAATGTGATAACTGTAGTGAAGTACAACAAATTGGATGTAGTTGTCGAGACCGTCATTGCCCACGTTACCAAGGTATGGCAACGGCTAAATGGGTGCAAAAACAGCAGGAGGATTTATTACCGTGTCGGTATTTCCACCTTGTTTTTACGCTCCCACATGAGTTAAATGTCATTGCGCACTACAACCCAAACGTGTTGTATCACTGTTTATTTAAAGCCGCATGGCAAACGCTGTGTAAATTTGCGAAACGAAAGAGGCATGGTCAGTTAGGTATGACAAGCGTACTGCATACGTGGGGGCAGAACTTAAGTCAGCATATTCACCTGCATTGCTTGATACCCGCAGGTGCGCTTGATAAAGCGCAATGGCATGAAATAGAAAAAGGTTATTTATACCCCGTTAAAGCATTATTAACGGTCTTTAGAGGAAAAATGCTCGCGGCGCTCAATGAATGCGATAGTTCATTAGCGAAGATAAGTACGCCAGCCAAATGGTGCGTGTATAGCAAAGCCTGTTTAACGTACAGTGAAAAGTTAGTCAGTTACCTTGCACGTTATACCCGAAAAGGCGTGATGTCAGAATCGCGATTAGTGTCAGCGACTGAAGAAACAGTGAGCTTTAAATACCGCGATTATGCAGATAACAACCGCGATAAAGTCATGACTCTGAGTTGTGATGAATTTTTACGGCGCTACTTACAACATGTATTGCCCAAAGGGTTTATGCGCATTCGCCACTATGGCTTTTTAGCTAATGCGTGTCGCAAACGAAAGTTAGGGTTAATAAAGGCTCAAGTATCAGCAACCCCATGCAAAGCGGTGAAGCCGAAGGTAGAGCAAGAACGATTAATACCCCATTGGCCTTGCCAGTCATGCAAGACGGGTACCTTACGATTTATTGGTGTGATGAATTTAGATGAGGCGACAAATAAAATAGCGCGAACGAGTTAGCAGCCTTGCTTGCTGCATCAAATTAATAAGTTAACCTGCTTAATTGCTCAGGCTAATAGCGGCTGTGTGTTTTAATAATGTGGTTGCTTATCAAGCTAAATTTAGGTGTAATAAGGACATAATAAACGCTGAGCAATGCAGGGAAAGCTTAGATACGATATACACGTCAATGAAATTGGCTAGGTATCGGTTAGGCCATAAAAAGTAAATTCCCATAGCATAAACAATACCAACGCGAACACACCGAGCAGGTAGCGCCTCAGTCCAACAAGCGATTATGCAACACAAACTGCGTGTCGCATAAATACTAAAGTGTTAGGCATACAAGGATATTATGAGTAAATTTCTACCTTTGGCGTTATTAACAACCATTATATCAGGTTGTGCTATTTTTCCGCAGACTGAAACCGCATTAATTACTAATGGTAATAAAAGTGAGCCTATGTGTTTTTCTGAAAACAAAAATCTTGTTGAAACTCGTATTAAGGGTTACTTAGCGCAATGTTTTAAACCTGATTTTGTCTTTGTTTCAGGAACCACTGGCTTAGTCACATCTACATTACATTAAAACTAATCACATTTTTGATGAATCTTTAATTTGTTACTATAGTTTAATTTAACATGTAATTTACATTACCCATGCGTTGAGGGTGTTATGATTTCTATAGTGAAAGCAGATATTAATATGGGGTCACTACCCCATCTTTTGATGGAGAACTGATAAATATATCTAAAAACCAACAGATACGCTCAATTAAATATCAGCGCGAACACATTTCCGAGAAATTTTCGTTATTAACTAGTGGCACCCGTTTAAAAGAATGTCTAGAAGTAAATCTTTTTCTTGAATATAGATACAAAGGGAAATTTCTCCGGCCCAAAAAAGGAGGGCAAAAAAATTTTTTAGGCGGCGTAACAGTAAAAACAATCAAGAGTATTGCCAACTCATTAAAAATTTTTCTTAATTGGCTTGAAAACAGAGGAATTGATTGGAAAGACTTATATGCCGTATCAGAATCTGAAAAAGCGAAGGAATGGCTCCCATCATATCAGTTCCGGGCTCACTTAATTGACCGCGTTAAACGAAGTGAACTATCGCTCAATACGGCTAACCTTTATATCTCACATGTTCGTCAATTCTACGAATGGGCTTGGCAAACAAAACGTATTGAAAAACTGCCATTCAGATATAGCAACAAAGTAATCAAGAAAAAACATTCTAGCTCTGAGCATGATTTAATATTTACATCTTTTAATAATAATCGTGGCATTGTTGTTCAAACCAATGATTTAACTATCCCCAAAAAACATCAACAGAAGAAAATAATGTTAAATGATAGTTTATCTCCTTTTAGTCAAAAAGAACTATGGAGCTTCTACTCATCCGATTACATGCAATCTAAATCACGCAAATTGTGGGCTGATTTAGCTTTGTTGTGCGGTTTAAGGGCTTTTGAAGTTACTTTACTTAACGAATCTGAAATCGTTGATACGAACCTTGATGAAACCAAGGTATATGCTGTTGATATTATTGGTAAGTTCAACAAGCACAGGAAAATACTAGTTCCACGTTCCTTAATGACTCGCTTATGGGTTTATAAAAACTCTGGTGAACGCCTGAATCGTTCATCAAAATGGGATAACCATAATAGTTCGATTGATAAACCATTATTTATCAATCGTTCAGGCAAGCGCTTAAATGAAGGTTCAATCACCAATATAACTTCGATAGCAGCAAAAGAATTTTCAAGCAGTAAGGTAAGATTTACTCATTCATTTCACGATTTACGCGCTACTTTTGCAACATCATTGGCTCGTTTTTTATTAGAAAATGATTTACTACTTGGCTTTATCCAGTACAAGCTTATGTCGCTATTGGGTCATTCCAGCTTTTCAACTACGCAGAAGTACATCGACTTGGCGCGAACTGTTACTTACGATAAACGCATGCAATCTTGGGTATTAGACGTCTTTGGTGATCTAGAGCAAACATTGAGCTTTGAAGCAACAGAATTAGAAGTAGGTAACACTGTAAGCGTATAGCTAACGACACCTAGCTTTCATAATCAAACTCGAAATCTGCCTTCTTAACGGGCAGTCACGCGCTTGAAGATATATTATTACTTGCGAATGCAGGGTATTTTGACTTAGATTATTTTGAGCAAATATCTCAAGATGGCAGCTACTTTTTAGGCAGAGCGAATACAAACATCAACCCAATTGTCATATCAGTTTGTAGAGTAAGCAAGCGTATAGCTAACGACACCTAGCTTTATTTAATGTTCCAGGGTAGCAGCTCAAGGCTACTTGGCTGCTCAGCAATATGTTGTAAACAAGTTGCAATATAGTCATGCACTACAGGCTGTCTTGGGTAATTTGTGTAAACACGCTTACAGTTTCGTCGCTGTAGTGGCTAATACTCGGCAGTTGCTCTATGTCTATTTCAGATGAAACTGCGCGCTTCAAAGCCTCTGGTTGAAACAACATTACCCAGCCTTGCCAATCAGTGTCGCTGCCAAAACAATGTACCTGTTGTCCTGGTTTAACCACAATCAACGTACCTGCGGCTGCCTGCATCATCTTGAAATCCAGCCATTGCTGACTTTTGCCCTGAGTGACCCACACCAACATGTAGCAACCATAGCGATAACTAGTCTGCGTAATCTGTGCTGTACTACAACTCATTATCTCGCTAGAAGTATAAACTTCAATTGAACAAGGGTGCGGCAGAGCCTGACAGGCAGAAAAATTCAACTCTCGAATATCATGTCCCATATTTGCTATCACTTAGGCAGTTTTCTGCCTTGTTTATCTATTAATGTCCATATAATATCAAAACTATCAGAGGCGAACATAGAAAATATGTAGCTACCGAAGCTCTCTATATTTACGGAAAACTAGGCCAGCTTCACCTGTTTTGGCCCAAACCAAAGCTATGACTAAAAAACCAATAATGTGGAAATTTTCGAGTGTCTATAGCGAGTTAAAAATAATACCTCCCATTTAAAAAAAGGAACAATCATGAGCAATATTTTAATCGTATCAGGACACCCAGATTTAGACACCGAATCTTTTTCTAACAAATATATCATGCAACAACTGGGAAACCGTCTTCCGCAAGGAAGTATCCATTATCTACATCAGGCACACAAAAATTATGAATTTGACATTGCCGCCGAGCAGGAGCGCTTAAAAAAAGTAGACGTGATTGTGCTGCAATTTCCAATGTACTGGTACGGCTTGCCCGCATTGATGAAAAAATGGTTGGATGACGTGTTTGCGCACGGTTTTGCTTATGGTTCGACAGGCTCTCATTTGCAAGGAAAAAAGTTAATACTGTCGTTTACTTCAGGCGGACCGGAGGAAGATTACCGTTACGATGGCGAACAAGGCTACCCAGTTAATGATTTTCTGCCACCGTTTAAAAGCTTAGCGATGTATTGTGAAATGACATGGGGCGGTTATGTCTATAGCGGGGGGCTATTGTATCTTCCTAATTTAAGCGAAACTACAAAGTCAGAAATGCAGGAAGTAGTAGAAAATCATATAAAACGCTTGTTAAATCAATTGAATAACAAAGAGTAGAGTATTTTAATAACATTAAAGTACCTAAAAGCAGAACGGTTATAATCCGTTATGGTTTCTAAAAACAATAGGGCTCAGTTTGGTTTCACGTTTAAAAAACTTACAAAAATATGTCGTTGCGCTGAAACCGAGCTGTTCGGAAATTTCTGAAACATTAAGATCGCTGTAACAGAGCAGGCGTTTGGCTTCTAAAGTAATTCGCTTTGTAATCAGTGTTTTGGCTGTTTCGCCACTGTTCCCTAGACAAATTCGGGACAATGTCTTTTCACTGCACGCCATGCTCTGTGCATATCTAACTGGGCTATGCCATTGTTTAAAATGCTGTTCTAGACATTGCAGAAAACACAGAAAGCGTTGTCCTGATTTGTCTAGTATCGATAAGCTTTTTTGCTCCGTAACTAAGAGATTTAGTCTTGCAGCCAAAGCATGGAGCTGAAATCGAAGCAGCTCGGAAGAAAGTTCATTATAGAACCGCAAACTATCTTCATGTATTTGCTTTAAACTTATTTCAACCACGGTACTGTCTTTATTATTCAAAGAGCAGATTGCGGGAAGTGATGACAACGATTGAATCTGAGCATCCTGAATGAAGCCCTCAGGCCTTAGTAGTAGCATGTATCCATCCCATCCGCTGTGGCTTCCAAGACTATGAACTTGTCCTATTTTAACCGAAATAAGGCTTCCTCTATGGCAATCAACTGGCTCAAAATCAATCCACTGCCGACATTCACCTTCAGTGACAAGTATAATTAACGGGCATTCATACAAATAATGTCGTTGGAAACCAAGTTTACAGCTGCGAGATTGTAAATCTGAAACACGAACAACTTCCAGATCGTAGACATAATGTAACCCAGCTGGCTGAAATGTCACACAGCCAAGACTATCGTTTAACACAAGTTGATTATTGTCCAAAAAAAGCCTCATTCATGGCCATATAAAGCCTTTATATAAAATTCCTGTCCATATAGTATATGACCATTATCACTAGATACAATATCTCAATCCTATAACGAGGTTACATGCATCAGGGCACTCTTTTTCATCAGGATTCACAGCGAAACAGGCCATTAGCAATCCGGATGAGACCGGAGACCTTAGATGATTTTGTCGGTCAATCTCATTTATTGGGAAAGGGTAAAATATTGCGTGACATGATTGAGCTAGACTCAATTTCGTCAATGATATTTTGGGGCGCTCCGGGCATTGGAAAAACCACACTTGCTGAAATTATCGCAAAATCAACAAAAGCACGCATCATCAGCTTTAGTGCTGTTACAAGCGGCATAAAAGACATAAAAAAAATAATGGAAGAGGCTGAGCTAACTCGGCAGATTGGCCAAAAAACATTGGTCTTTGTTGATGAAATACACCGTTTTAATAAAGCACAACAGGATGCATTTCTGCCTTATGTTGAAAAAGGCAGCATTATTCTTATTGGTGCCACTACAGAAAACCCTTCTTTTGAAGTCAATGCGGCATTACTGTCCAGAGCAAAGGTATTCGTGCTTGAAAGCCTAAGCTCTTCAGACATTATGACTTTATTAACTCGCACTCTCACCTCTTCTCAAGGCTTGGCAGAATACGATGTAAAGTATGATGATGACACTTTATTAGCTATTGCTAACTTTGCGAATGGCGATGCGAGAACCGCATTAAATACATTAGAAATGGCCGTGATTAATGGTGATAAAATAGAAAACGGTGGTATTATTATTCGCCAAGAACATCTTTATGATTTGTTAAATCGTAAATCTATGCTCTATGATAAAAATGGTGAAGAACACTACAACATAGTTTCTGCTTTACATAAATCGATGCGTAATAGCGATGTTGATTCCGCTATATACTGGCTCGCAAGGATGCTGGAAGGAGGAGAAGACCCTGTGTACATTGCGCGGCGGTTGATTCGTTTTGCAAGCGAAGACATCGGTTTAGCCGATTGCAATGCTCTGAATCTGGCCGTTAATGTTTTCAAATCCTGTCAGATGCTGGGAATGCCAGAATGTGACGTTCATTTAACCCAAGCTGTGACTTACCTTTCTCTTGCACCCAAATCAAACGCCATTTATCAGGCTAGGGTAAAGGTAGTAAAAGACATCAAAAATGCGCCATGTGAACCTGTCCCTCTTCATCTGCGTAATGCTCCAACTAAGCTCATGAAAGAAATTGGTTTTGGTAAAGGGTATAAACTAGCTCATCATTACACGGATAAAACAACGACAATGCAGACTATGCCCAATGCATTATTAGGCCATCGTTACTACTTTCCGACAGACGAAGGTGATGAGACAGAAATCAATCAACGCCTTCAACGGTTGAACTATCTAAAGAATAACGATAATTAATGTCTTTGATTACAGGATAATTAAAGCGGAAAAATTCGCTCTTCAAGTAAACACACTAAAGCAGCTCTCAGTCATCATAAAAATATCAGGAAGGTTACAATGAAAAGAGAAACGTTATTTAAATATGCTCGGGAAAATTTTAATTCCGAGCCAGAGTACCTTTGGAAAAATCTGCCAAGCTATGCAGTATTACGTCATGATGATGGTAATAAGTGGTTCGCAATCCTCATGAATGTGCCTGGAACTAAACTTGGGCTTGAGACAGACGATGAAATCGACGTACTTGAGGTCAAGGGCAGACCAGAGTACATAGGGTCATTGCGTCAAAAAGAGGGGATTTTGCCTGCTTATCACATGAATAAAGAGCACTGGATCAGCATCCCACTTTCTGGCGCGTTATCTTGCAAGGAGATATACGAGTTTCTTATTGAAAGCCATGAGCTGACATCCTAAGGCAAAGCTATCGAAAACTTCGAGGGTCTCTGTATATAATTATCAGGCTAGAATACTTTTAAAAGTGAGATTGTTGCCGCGATAGTGGCAATGGCGAATAGTCTTAATTTACAAGTTATCGCTGAAGGAGTCGAAAAGCTTGCCCATTATAGTTACTTATTGGATTTAGGCTGCGATGTGATCCAAGCCTATTACTATTGCCGCCCGTTAACGCAGCGGCAATGGTTTGAATTTTATCAGCATCAAAATCAACCTACGGTGATATCGTAAGAAGTAAATTTACGAATGTTGGTATCAAGGTTTTAAATCCAGCCGAGTAATACGAGCTATTGATAATTTTATAGAAACATGCTTTTACTATTGAGCTGATAATTAGAGCTGTCGTTAGCACTTCAGTTCTAATCTAACAGTAGTGGGGTCGGTCCTCTTTCAAGGTGAGGGGTTAATACAATATAGCTGCGCGTTCCTGTAAAACCGTCAATTGAATGAATCACTTCCAATAGGGCTTCTAGTGACTGAGTATTTTGGGTTCTGACTTTTAGTAGCATAGCACTATCACCTGCTACGGTATGAATTTCCTCTACCTCGGAAAGCGACTTTAAAGAGAGTATTGAACGTGTTACAGCCCAGCTTGAGGTATCGATATGGATGAATGCTAGCAACGTTCGCCCGATTTTTGTGCTGTCCAGTTTAGCGACAGTGCCCATAATAACACCTTCTTTTTTAAGCCGTTTGACTCGCTCATGTACTGCCGGTGCAGAAAGGTGCAGTTGACTCCCAAGTTCCGTATAACTTAGTGAAGCGTCTTCCGAAAGTATGGCTAATAATATTCGGTCCTTGGCATCCAATTTCGGCTGTTTAATCAGTTTTTTTTGAACTACATTCGCATCTTTATTCATCTTAAGAAAACCTATTGATAAACTAATTTTATAAGTTAATTATGAGGATATTACTTATAAAATTAAAACAAAAGGTTATATGAAAAATTTTTATTTAGTTTTTCTTTTCATCCTCAGTGATGAGATAAACGGAATTAAAAGCTCTCAGTGCTTCAAATTAGCGGTTTTAGATGGAAGAATGCCCCAAATTTTTGGTGACGATAAGGAAAAAAAACGACAGCAGGATTGGATAAAATGAGTATCACAGCGCAGCAGTTAACTTCCTTTCTGGTACTAGCGATCGTTATTTCCGTCACCCCAGGACCTAACAATTTCATGGTCCTTTTTTCAAGTGTCCGTTTTGGTGCGTATAAAACACTTGCTCACATATCTGGCGCAAGTGTTGGAAGTGCACTCATGCTACTTTTAGTCGGTTTGGGATTACATGAAATCTTTACTATATTTCCTTATATTCAGGCAGTCATGAAATATAGTGGTGCGGCCTATATTCTTTATTTGTCTTCGAATATGTTGGGAAGCGCCAGTGATGCCAAGCAGTCTGTCACATCAAATCCTATGAGTTTTATCGAAGCTTCTTTTTTCCAGTTTATTAACCCGAAATCTTGGATTATGGCAAGCGTCGCTATATCTACTTGTCTGCCTAGTGTGTTTTTATTCGAGGATCTAGCGCTATATACCGTTCTTTTTGCTGTTGTGAGTTTTCCCTGTGTTGGCATCTGGGCCTGGTTTGGTGTAGTGATCAAACACTACCTTACGGATATGCTGTTAGTCAGGCGGTTCAATCAAATTTGTGCAGGCATAATGGCACTTTGTGCTTTGTCCATAATGCTGTTTTAACCCTTATAAGAAAGCATCAAAAACAGTCAGACAATGAAAGGGTTTTCTGTACAATGATATGACTAGCGTCGGCCAGCCATTCACCAAGCTGTTCACCTTTTACTTATTCACAGCGATCTCTTTGCGTATTTCTCGTACGTTACGTGCAGGGGGGGCACCGAATTGCCGCAAATATTCACGACTAAACTGCGATGCGCTCTCATAACCAACCACAAAGGCGACGTCAGAGGCACGATGCTCGCCAGCAAGTAAAAGCTGACGGGCTTCCTGCAATCTAAGTTGCTTCTGATACTGGATAGGACTGAAGCCTGTCATTGATAGAAAATGACGATGCAAACTGGCCCGACTCATGCCACTGATATCACACAAAGCCTCAATTTTTAGTCGAACATTATAATTATCTCTGATCCAAGCAACAGCCCTTCGGATGCTATTTAAGGCCCCGTCAGGCTGAGCGATCTGACGTAGCAAACGCCCTTGCGAACCTTGTAAGAGTCGATAAAGCAACTCTCTCTCAATCATAGGCGCAAGAACGGGAATATCATCAGGCGTATCGAGCAATGATAATAAGCGCAATAAAGTATCACGAAGCGGTGCATTCATTGGGTTTATCTCAACACCAATTCCTTTTTGTATGCCATCGCTAATCGGTGGCATAGTCGCTGCTAGTTCCGCCAATATAGCTGGATCCAGTACGAGGGATATAGCCACATAAGGCAATCCATCTTCTGTATCGAAGATCTGTCCTATCAAAGGCAAATCAAGTGCACTGATAAGATATTGCTCACTATCGTAGTTCAAAAGGTTGTCGTTAATCGCAACACGTTTTGAACCTTGCAAGATAAAGCAGATCATCGAGCGATACAGGCAAGGAGCCTTGTCTGTAGAACCTTGGCCCACAGTAATATCTACACGTGGAATCTGTGTAATAGTCAACCCCGATTGCGCATGGCGTAGGGTGATATCAAGGTGAGGTATCAATTCATTTTTCATCAATTGATTATAGCAACGATCCTCCACCATACAAGATAATTGAGACAATCAGGCAAAAAGTTGAGTTTATTCGGCGTGTTGTATTAGTCAAATATTATTTATCATGAAAAGGTCAAAAAGGCGTCGTAAGACGCATCGAATTTAAACCTTATATTAGAGAGAAAATTTATGATTAATCAAGTCGCACTTATTACTGGCGCTAGCCGTGGCCTTGGTCGCAACATGGCACTTAACCTAGCTAAACGTGGCATTCATATCATCGGCACTTATCGTAGCGGTGCAGCAGAAGCTGAGACGCTAAAACAAGAAATTGAAGCTCTAGGTGGTAAAGCAGAAATGCTGGCACTTGATGTCACTGACACATCAAGCTTCCCAGCATTCGCAGAGAACATAGCAAACACTCTAAAAAACCATTTTGGCCGTGAAAACTTTGATTTTCTTGTTAACAATGCTGGCAACGGTCTGTTCTCCAATTTCGCCGATGCGAGCGAAGAGCAATTCGAATCACTTGTCACTACGCATCTGCGCGGGCCTATCTTCCTGACCCAGAAGCTACTTCCTCTTATCCAAGACGGTGGACGCATTCTAAATGTTTCATCTGGCTTCGTGCGCTTTACTATGCCTGGCTACAGCCTTTACGCGTCAATGAAAGCGGCCGTTGAAGTACTAACTCGTTACTTGGCGGTCGAGCTTGGTGAACGACGTATCCGCGTGAACGCAATCGCTCCCGGCGCTATCGCCACTGACTTCGGCGGTGGTGCAGTACGTGATAACGATGATATTAACGCTTATGTAGCACAAGGTATTGCACTAGGACGCGTTGGTTTACCTGACGACATAGGCCAGGCTGTCGCGGCTATTTTATCTGATGACATGGCTTGGGCTAACGGAACGACCTTTGATATTTCTGGTGGTCAGCTGCTTTAAGCAGCTGTCTTCACTTTATTTTATCCTTACTATAATTAGAGAGAGTAAAATGACGGACGCTCAACTTACGCTTATCAGCCATCCATTATGCCCGTTCGTTCAGCGAGCGGCGATTGTGCTGATGGAAAAAAATGTCCCTTTTGAAAGGATCAACGTAGACCTTTCCGCCAAGCCTGATTGGTTCTTGGCACTGTCGCCATTAGGTAAAGTTCCATTACTGAAGATAAGCCAAACAGATAATTCTGAAGCGATTATCTTTGAAAGTATGGTGATTTGTGAATATCTCGAAGAATCTCAGAGTGGTGCTGATCTCTATCCAATTGATGCCCTAGCTAAAGCTCAGCAGCGTGGTTGGGTCGAGTTTGGCTCTTCAACACTCACTGAAGCTTGGCAATTCCTTAACGCTAAGGATAGTTTCATCGCTGATAGCAAGCAGACAGCATTTCGGAACAAGCTAAAGCAACTGGAAGCTGTGCTTACTGAAGGCCCTTATTTCAATGGCACTAGCTTCGGCATGGTCGATGCTGTATTTGCTCCCATCTTTCGCTATTTCGACCTACTTAATCCGACCGTGTCTCAGCCAATCTTCGAGAACCTACCTCGCGTCACAGCGTGGCGAGTAGCCCTAGCATCACGAGAGAGTGTTATAGCTGCAGTATCAGTAGACTACGCCGAGCAATTCCAGCAACACCTTGTTAAACAACAGGCACTACTAGCTGGCTGAGTCTTAATAGAAAATTAATTATCATTTATGTAAGGAAATCAATCTATGAACGCTATCACTGATCATAATGCTCGAAAAAGTTGACATTGCTACATCACTCACTAACCTTTCACCATCAAATGTAAACTCTTTATTGTGTGGCGTCTTAAATGCCTTAGGGCGTCCCGTAGTTCCATTAACAGCAGGGATTACAACCTTAGTTCACAGATCTCTTAATTTGATATCACATAGAGAAGCAACAACAGGAAATAAACTAGACACCCATCCTAAATTTTGCAGGAAATAAACTAGACACCCATCCTAAATTTTGCACTTTTCAAAACAGGAAATAAACTAGACACCCATCCTAAATTTTGCAGGAAATAAACTAGACACCCATCCTAAATTTTGCACTTTTCAAAATTAAAGGCTAGTTTTTAATTAGTACAAAAAACAAGCAGGGTGTCTTATGGCAATTGCAAGAAAACGACAAGTAAGTTTGGTTGATACAAAATACTACCACTGTATTTCGCGTTGCGTGCGCCGTGCATTTTTATGTGGCGAAGACCGTTTTACTGGTCAATCTTACGAGCATCGACGAGGGTGGGTTGAAGATAAGCTGCTTGAATTAGCGAAGGTATTTTGTATTGATGTATGTGCTTACGCTGTTATGAGTAATCACACCCACTTAGTACTGTATGTTGATGATAAAAAAGCGAATCGATTAAACGATAAAGCGATTATTATTCGCTGGCATAAACTCTGTAAAGGCACATTGCTAACGCAAAAATATGTACAAGGTGAAAAGCTAAGTAAAGTTGAACTCATCTTTTTCAATCAAACGGTTAAGCAATACCGAGAGCGCTTATCAAGTATCAGTTGGTTTATGCGGCTATTAAATGAAGACATTGCTCGCAGAGCAAATAAAGAAGATAACTGCACAGGGAGGTTCTGGGAGGGTAGATTCAAATCGCAAGCATTACTAGATGAAGCAGCCCTAGCGGCCTGCATGGCGTATGTCGACTTAAATCCCATTAGAGCTAAAATGGCTAACACTCCAGAGGATTCAGGCCATACCAGCATCAAACAGCGTTTGACGTATGCAAAGGATGGTAAACAACCAAAAAAACTACAGCGCTTTTCAGGCATGCTACGTCAAATAATGCCAAAAGGGCTGCCATTTGAGCTTAAATCGTACCTTGAACTTGTTGAATTAACAGGACGTTGTATACGAGAAAATAAGCGAGGGTATATTGAGAGTACACACTTGCCTTTGCTAGAAAGAGTGAATATATCTCCAGAAAACTGGTTAAAACTCACCACACAATTTACGCGTGTATTTCATGGCGCAGTGGGCAGGCCAGTCTCACAAGAAGGTTATTGTGAAAACTTAAACCGAAAGCGGCGAGCGAATATCAGTAACTGCGAAAAGCTACTGGCATAAAATTTAAACTACTCAGTAAAACTATTCAGTAAAAAATCACAACTGCACCATGCAGTCATTTTCATGCGTGCAATTTAGATTAAGAGCGCTAGTGACTTATTTGATGGATGAAATAAAAATAACCTGTCGATAAAAGATATATTATTAGCCTACAAATTAAATTTTATGGCAACATTTTGTTTGTTCAATTAGAGTGGCTGTCCAGTTTAGCTGATTGAGCTGCTCAATTAGAGTGGCTGTCCAGTTTAGCTGAGTTTAGCTGCGTAAGAGTGGCTGTCCGTTTAGCTGCGCGTTTAGCTGCGTAGCTGTCCAGTTTAGCTGATTGAGCTGCTCAATTAGAGTGGCTGTCCAGTTTAGCTGAGTTTAGCTGCGTAAGAGTGGCTGTCCGTTTAGCTGCGTATTTCATGGCGCAGTAGGCAGGCCAGCCTCA